>JAQURL010000027.1:0-14619 GCA_028715625.1 Candidatus Margulisiibacteriota bacterium
GGATATAGTAATTACTGATAATGTTCTGAATGTAACGAGGGTTTTCCCTGATAACGTTATCAGGACAATCACATTTGATACCCTGGCCCCGGTTAAACCGACATTAAATATCTGGTCAGCGGGATTTAACAAGCCTGAAAATTTGCCAGGTTTTTCCAATACTTTAACTTTAAATGTAACAATAAAAAAAGACGCTGATTATTTTAAATATTTCATGAAAGAGGATACAGCAACTCCGGATGAATTTGATCAGAACTGGATTAACGAGCCAGCATACTATGTACTCAGCGGAAATGATCAGGGGACAAGGAATATTTATTTGTGGGTCAAGGACAGGGCCGGAAATATTTCTTCTTACGTTTCCACGAATATAGACTTTGATACGCAGGCACCCACAGGCAGTTTATTGATAACCGGATACAACAGCGGCTACAACTGGGTTACAGATACTCTTAACAATTATCTGTCTGTTACCGCCGATGCTGCTAACTATTTTCTGATTACGGAAAACAGTTCATACCGGCCGAACCCTGCGGCTGCTGAATGGACAAACGTAAAGCCTACAATAAACCGATTGACAGGGACTGCTGAGGGACGTAGAGAATTGTTCCTCTGGATAATGGATATGGCCGGCAATATTAATCAGGATATTATCAGTAAATCAATTTATTTTGATCCGTCTCTGCCATACATTACATTTAGCATGGCCAAATACGGCTGGGTGTCTACCGGCAATATCAGTTTAACATTGAATATCGGTGAAAATCTGATCAGCACTCCTGATCTTTTTTATACAGTCGGAGGCAGCACCTATAACCTGAATATGCTGCCTACTTCGGCAAGCAGAAGTATCTATACTTCCATCCTGCCGGTAACCGACATTTTTACTAACGGCAGACTGACCTTTAATATCAGGATTACCGATAATGCGGGCAGTGTAACCACAGCTGTCAATCAGGGGATAACAACATTAGATATAGACACGATACCTCCGGTTGTTTCAGTTTTCAACATGTATGACAAAGAAAGTCCGCTGATTACCTATTTAACTAACGACCGTCCGTTTAATTTAACCCTGAATACCTCCGAATTGACCATTGTCGGCTATTACCTGACAACCAATTCAGGTATTGAACCTGCATATATTATCAGCTGGTCGGCTGTTAGGCCTGTCACTATGGACCATGATGGCACACAGGGACTGCATGAAATTTACGCCTGGACCAAAGATTTGGCCGGAAATTTTTCTGTCCAGAAATATGCAAGTATTAACTATGATTCGTTACTGCCGACAGCGACCATAATTATGGATACCCCTACGCCAAACAATCTGTACTATACAGTCCAGCAGGTACACCTGACTATCAACTTCAACGAAATAATCAATACGACCAACCTGATCTTAAAAGCTGTGAAAATTAATAATCCCGCAGAATTTAATACCCTGACAAATGTTTTATTTGACAGCACCAAACAAATGCATGCGACATTTACCGTTGATGGTTTGTTCGGAGACGGACGTTATTATTTCAGAATGGATATTGAAGATTTTATCGGGAACACAGGAGTTCTGGGCAATAGTTCGGCCAATGATCCCAGGATGCTTGGTAATGTAACTTTTGATGTAGCTACATCCATTGAATCCATAACCATGAAGATTACAGATGTTGATAATGTTTTTAATGCCAATCGCTATGCCTATACAAATTCTCGTTTCGTTAATCTGGAAATAGACAGGGCTCTGCTGGCTACATATTACCTGGTTACCTCTAATTTGAGTAATTTCCCTGCTTTAGATGAAATAAATAATGCGATTCCTTTAGCGCCAGTAGATAATTTTAATGTGAGTAATTATTATATCCCTGATGTTCTTTCTCCAGAAGGAGCAGAATCCCCGGTTACTCTTAATATCTGGGTAAGGGGTGCCGGTAGCGTGAGGAATCTGGGTACGCGCAATGCTACTATTCTGGTTGACCGCAGCATACCCGTTGCTCAGTTATTTATAAATGAAGGGTTAATAAATCTTCACGCGCAGGATCATATTCTGACAGTAAATATTTCCGAAGCCATCAAAGAGGTCCCGCAGCTTACCATTCAATATGCGAACCAGGCCCAGAGGAACATTATTCTGTCCGGCGCGGGTGTCGCAGACAGTAATGGTTTTTACAATAATTTTACAGGAGTTTTGTCTGTCGACAGTAATACTCCTATCGGAACAGCTACATTTAATATTCAGGTTTATGACAAAGCAGGTAATCAGACACAACTTATAAATAACAGAAGTACCTACAATATTTCAGTTGTGCCGAATCCCTCATTTAATATTACTGATTTGAACGCAGGGCTGTACTATGATCTTTATTCAAATTCGCTTGACTGCTCTCTGAATATTATTTCAGCTCAATATGCCGATTCTTACATTATTACTGAAAACCAGGCTTATTTTAGCAGGCCGTTAAGTTCAGACGACGCCTGGAAGGTAAGCAGCAGTTATACCGGTGTTTATCGGTTAAGTTCCGGCGACGGAATGAAAACAGTGGTTTTTTGGGTAAAAGATACAGCCGGCAATGTGAATACAACAGTTATTACCAGGGGAATTATTCTGGATACCACAGCACCTACCGCCCAGATAACTTTGGATAATAGTATTTTCGGGATTGGCACCCATAATCTTACAGTCCTGTTCAGCGAGGTTCTTATTTCCAACCCGCAAATGACCTTCGCGGTTACAGTCAATCAGGGTACTCCGACCCGGATCGTCCGCAGCGTAACCTTAACAAAGGTCGGGACCTCTAATGTTTTATGGACAGGAGAATTTTATGTCGGCCCCTGGGATGAAAACGCCAGAGTTACATTTGACATTCTGGCTCAGGATAAGGCCGAAAATATTTTAACAGGAATTTTTGGGAACCCGACATTTAGTATAGATACGGTTATGCCTAACCCAACACTGTTTGAAATGTATGATACGGATACGCTGAGCGCAAATTATGCAAATGATTTTGTTGTGGGAGTGCGTATAGCAGGTGATGATAAAGCTATAAAATGGATGGTGAGCGACACTCAAGAAACACAGCCTACATGGAATAGTTCGGGATGGGTATCGGATAAACCTAACCGCTTTACTTTCAAGAATGTGGTCAATGAATATAAAAAACTTTACTTGTGGGTACAGGATCCTTACAGGAATGTGAACGTCGGAGTAGTGAGCGCTAATATTTTTTACGATGATACTCAGCCGAAAACAACATTAGTATTTAACTATAGAAACTATATCAAACAAGGTGTATATCCGCTTACCCTGAATGTCGGCAGTGAAGTGCTGCCGCTTGTTTTTACTCCCAATTTTTATGTACAATTTTTCGGGCAGTCAGCAATTACTCTTGATATTGTACCTGCTGATTCCAGTCATTTTGTCTGGTCGGCAACACTGAATGTGTCGGCGTCGATACCGGAAGGGGTCGCTACATTCAGCGTGCTGGTTATAGACAATGCCAGAAATATTCAGCAATATATTAATGAAGGCCCGGTTAATTTTATAGTAGACAGGACACCTCCGCTTAGTGCAATCTTTGATGTTTATGATCCGGAAACTTTATCGGCACAGTACGCCAAGTCACGCGTTATTAATGTAAGCATTAACGTGGATAGTGATATTTATAAATGGTATTTAAGCGATACCTTGAATGTGACTCCCGACTATGAAGATGCCCAGTGGCTGGCCCAGAAACCAGCTCAGTATACTCTAAGCAGTGAACAAAACGGTACCAGAAACGTACGTCTATGGGTACAGGACATGGCAGGGAATATAGCTGTTTCACCTACAAGGAGCATTTATTTTGATAACATCAAACCCACAGCTGAGATACTGATGTCTCCCTATCCATATGTGAAGGCGGGTACAGTTAATATTTCGGTCAATTTAAGCGAGGCTATTCAAACAATCACGCTCAGCTATACGCTATTTGGTTATGGCCAGCCCAATAACTTAGTGACAGTTAGCAAGGTCAGCGATAATTATTTCGTGGGAACATTTGTGCTGCCTGTAACCGCCTCCAACGGTGAAGCGCTTATTCAATCTCAATATACAGACCTGGCAGGGAACATGAATAACAACCTGAGCGGACAGTTCCGTTTTATAGTGGATACAGTTCAGCCGGTAGTGAATTACACAACTTTTCCGGATTTATATCTCAATGATACCACCCTTAATATAACTCTCAATATCAGCGAGGTTATAAGCAGGCAACCGGAAGTTACTTTTATAGGGGATTTAACTGCGACCCTGAATTTAACAAAGCTGAATGCCCTGCAATACACAGGAGAACTTTTTATTGGCGAAACTCTGGGACTTAACAGGGGTGCAACTTTGAATATTTCTGTGCGTGACGATGCTGACAATGTTACAGTGGCGGTCAAATCGTTGATAATAGATAAAACTCCACCGGTTATTAACGTGGTTTCCATAGATAGCTATCCTAATCTGGCTATAGGTCAATATCAGATAACCCTTAATGTGTCGGAATTTACCATTGAAACACCGTTGGTTTATTTTGAGACCTATGACCACACTACACATTCTGTAGATTTTGTGCGTGGCACTCAGAATTACTGGACAGGTCTTATCAACATTCTGGATACATTCCCGGAAGGAATTTGCAGCCTGCATATTTCTGCCAGAGACTATGCCGGAAATCTCAGCCAGGGCTTTTCAGGATTAGTTACTTTTAACGTTTTGATCACACTGGCAGACCCGACATTGAATATTACAGACAGGCAGAGTGGTGATCCTATTTACAGCAATGAATATGTTGTCTCGATAAATATCGGCAACGATAATACGGCAGTAAAATGGCTCGTCAGTGAAACACAGAGTTCCAAACCGGCATGGAACGCGACCGGCTGGCAAGAAGTTAAGCCTTTGTCCTATACTTTGCAGCCCGGTGAAAACGGCAGTAGAAAAGTTTATGTCTGGATCCAGGACGCGGCCAGAAATATTAATAAAAATGTAGTGTCCGCAGACATTATCCTGGATACGCTTGCTCCTCAGGCAACTATACAATTGTCCAAAACAAATTATATAAGCGTAGGGGAGGTAAGGTTAACACTCTCTGTAGGCGAGAATACTGTGATTACTCCCACGCTGCAGATGATTTATACCGGCAATCTGACAATGAATATGATGTTAACAAATCAGGGTAATAATATATATACAAGTTCGTTCAACATTGTTACCAACGATCCGCAGGGACTGGTAACTTTCAGGGTGAGGATCACAGATGATGCCTTAAATGTTCAGGAGCAGGTAAACGGAGACAACAGTTTTATTCTGGATACCCAGATAAATACTCCGTCCTTTGTAATTTTTGATCAGGAAACACTGCGCAACGATTACACAAATGATCTGCGTCCGGGGATAACCGTTTCACAAGATCAGGATAATGCTTTCTGGCTGTTGAATGAAAAACAGGACTACAAACCGTCTCCAAATAATGAAAAGTGGGCCAGCCTCAGTCCGCAGGAATATACTTTTAAAGACGTTCTTAATGGTTCGAAAATTCTATATTTGTGGACCAAGGATAGAGCAGGCAATATTAGCAATGTTGCGGTCAGTCAGTCTATTATTTATGATACTGTTGCGCCGACAGCCACTCTCTATGAATTTTATAACAGTGCTATATCCAGAAACGCGTATTTTGTTACTCTGGATGTCAGCGAGATAACCGATGTTAGGCCAACATTAAGCGTTCTTATAGACGGGATCATAACCGGCAATGTTGTCTGGACAACGGGCATAACCAATAGTTCTGTATGGACAGGAATACTGGATGTGTCACAGCTGACTAATGTCATTGATTCCAAAATTACATTCAATCTGCTATTACAGGATAAAGCAGGAAACCTCACTACACAGATCGAAAAACGGATTAATTTGTCCTGGGCCGAAGAATACGGTTCAATTTACGGGAACATGGTAAAAGTGGAAATTGAAAAGGAATATCTGAAAGCCGGCGATTATGATGTAACTGTTAATTTTAATATAAATCAGCCTTTTATCAGAACTCCGCTTATCCGCCTTCACCATACAGATATAGGCAGTTACACAACTTTGAATATCAGGAGTATTGTTACGCAGAATGTTGTGGGGGTCAGCTACATTGTTTCCCTGAATGTTCCTAATGATGGCAGTAAGGATGGAACTGCCTATATGCAGGTTACGGTGATCAAAGATAACGGTCAGCTTGTGGCTATTACCAGCGATATATTAAGCGCTGCCTACATCGGCGGCAGACCAAGAGTTGCGTTGGATACTCAGATCACTACGCCACAGTTGCAAATATATGACTTTGAGAGCGGCAGGACTGATTTTACCAATGACAATTTACCGCGAGTTTCCATTACTGCTGATGCTGATGTCCGAAAATGGATTTTGAGCGAAATAGTAAGTAGCAATCCGGCGATAGATAATGTTTACTGGAAGTCGGAAAAACCTGTGGAGTATGGTTTTATAGGCCATGGGGACGGACTTCGCACAATTTATCTTTGGGTACAGGACGCTGCGGGCAACATTAACGGCGGAGTTGTCAGTGTAAGCATTTATCTGGACCAAACAAAACCGAACCTTGACCTGACAGGATTCTGGGACGGTCTTACAAATCAGGATATATATTTCGTTACTTTGAATATTGATGAAGCCGTGGATATAACTCCGGACTTGAGAGTAACCATGAATGAAGGCCTGATTAGCGGCAAGCTAGACTTGAGAGCAGCAAGCGCGAATAAGGCACTGTGGGTGGCCACGATTAATGTAGCGGCCTTGAATGGGGCAATACCTGTAGTAACCTTCAGCGTTACAGTTACGGATAACGCCGGAAACATGCAGAACAGATTTAATTCCATCAGTGGTACAGGAATCGGTGTAATGGTTTCAACAGACATTGGAACACTTTATAGTAATTTTGTCAGGATCGATCTGGATAAAGAATATCTGATGGCAGGAGAGTATGAAGTAACCGTCAACTTTGATGTCCAATCGGTCTTCAGGCAAACTCCGGATATATTAATACATTATAGTAATACCGGTACTTCAAATAGCCAGTCAAAACTGAATATTAAAAAAATAGCTACAGCAGACAAGGGTATTAATTATTATGTAACAATGAATGTACCCGCCGACAGTAGCAAAGACGGAACAGGATTTTTTTGGATTAGAGTTACAAAAGACAACTGGACAATTATCAGTATAACCAGCGATGTGTATAGTATGACCTATATAGCCGGATCTTCCAGAGTTTTTCTGGATACACAGATCTCTACACCGGAATTGAAAATATATGATTATGAGACCGGTCGTACTGATTATACAAACGATAATATTCCCAGGGTTGCTATCACTGCTGATGCGGACACGCGCAAATGGCTTTTAAGTGAAATCGTTACTAATAATCCCACGCCGACAAATGATTACTGGAGAGCGGACAAACCGTTTGAATATGCTTTCAGAAACAGTGATGACGGCCTCAAAAAAGTTTATCTGTTTGTGCAGGACCAGGCTGGAAATATTAATAAAGCAGCAGTCAGCTTTAATATTATTTTGGACAGGACCAAGCCTACTCTTAAACTGACCGGGTTTTGGGATGGCCTCAGAAGCCCGAATATTTATCAACTGACCCTGAATGTAGACGAAGAGCTGGATATTACTCCGGATTTGCGTCTGTTTATGAATGACGGGCTGGTTACAGGTAATGTAGATATTCAGGCTGTCAGTCCGAGCCGAGCCTTGTGGGTCGGGACTATTAATATAAGCGCTTTAAACGGAACAGTCCCCAGAGTTACATTTAGCGTATGCGCTACGGATAATGCCGGAAATGTGCAAAACAGGCTCAGTGAGCAAAGCGGAACTGGAATAGGACTAATCAGTAGCGAGGATATCGGTACATTGTACAGTAATTTCGTCAGGATAGACGTGGCCCGCGAATATCTGCGTGCCGGCGATTATGTTGTTACTGTTAATTTTGATGTTGCTGCCGCATTCAGACAGACCCCGGATATCCTTATTCATTACACGGCGGCAACAATTTCCGTTAATCCTGTGAAAATCAATGTTTTCAGTATGGAGAAAGCAGATAAAGGTATCAACTATTTAGCGACAATGAATATACCTTCCGATAATAATTGTGATGGAGCGGCTTATTTCTGGGTTGCTGTGACCAGGGATAACTGGTCTGTGTTAACTATAACCAGTGATGTTTACAGTACAACCTATATAGCCGGACGTCCTCGAGTAATTATTGATACTCTGATCAATAATCCTGCCAACTTTGTCCTGTATGACAAGGATAACCCGATTATTACTGACGAGACTAATGATTTCAGGGTAGGACTTCGTTATGATATTACTTCTGACCATGTGGCCTGGATAACGGGAGAAGACAGCAGCCTGAAGGATAAACCGTTGCTTAATGATAACCGTTGGGTTTACCAGTTGCCTACGGAATACATTTTCAAGAACATTGTGGTGGAGACCAAGACAGTTTATATGTGGGCACGGGATAATGCCGGCAATATAACTGATCGGCCGGTTAGCGCGTCGATTATGTATAATCCGCAGGTCCAGGGTTTGGAATCTTACGCTTCGGTTATTTTAGATAACAGTTTTGTCAAAGCCGGTACTTTAATGATTACGGTTAATATTCAGGATTTTAATGTAGCTACACCGCAGGTATGGTTGAAGGTAAGTGACAATTATATTACTTTGAATTTTTATGCGCTGGTTACCGCTGACAATATAGGCTCTGATTATCTGACCACTCTGAATATACCGGTTGCAGCTTACGATGGCCAGGCGCGGTTTGAAATGATGCTCACCAAGAGCAATCAGCAGGCCCTGAATTATGTCAGCGCAAATTATGTAAATATTGCCGGTTACAAGGACATAATCATAGATACCCAGATAAGTTTACCTACAGGGTTCAGGGTTTATGACAAAGACACAAGGTCGGAATTTAAAACCAATGATTTTATTGTGAACGTAGATATTGACGATAATGCTGATTATTACGCCTGGATAATGGGAGAGGAGTATTCCACAAAACCGTCATTAAATGATCCTAAATGGACATTAATAAAGCCCAGCGAATATATGCTGCGTAATCTGCAATCCGGTACCAGAATAATTTATTTGTGGGTCAGGGACAAAGCAGGAAACTTTTCCAGCCAGAACGTATACGCTTCTATTGAATTCAGGCCTGATGAGCTGGGAATTGTTCAATACGCTGTCATTAATAACAATCAGGGTACTTCGATAATGCCGGGTGAGTTGAGTGTAACTTTGAATATTAAAGACAAGAGAACAATAACAGACAATATTCCCAGCCTGAACCTTATCCTGCAAAACGGTACACCGCTGTCCTTACAGCCGGTATTAATGTCTACGGACAATATTAACGGCACTTATTATCTGGCTACTGTCAATATCCCCAGAGACGAGTCATACAGCGGTAAAGCATTTTTTCAGGTAACAGTTACACGTAATGATAACTCTTCTTTCCAGGCACTCACCATGCATGATGCCGAGACTTTGCTGGGTGGAGACGCGATCGTAAATATTTATGTTCCGATCATCAAACTGGTCACAGTCAATCAGCCGGTCAGCCAATTGTTAGTGGGGGACGTAGATATTCCAGTCATGTACGTCACTTTGAATAATAATACCAGCTTTGCTTATCTGGACAGAGTAAGGATTACTCTCAGCGGCAATGTTTTTGATGAAGATATAGACAGTATTTATATCGGCAAAATCTCGGATCAGGACAATGAATCCATCATAGCTCTTACCAATAAAGGATCGCTGAAAAATAAGAAAACAACGCTAAAATTTAACAACAGCGAAGTTCCTGCACAAGCCGGATCTAAATATTTGCTGGTAATGAATATTAATCAGAACGCCGTTGTAGGTAATCAGTTCAGTATATACATAGGTAATGACGATATTTTATTAAGCCCTGGCGCCCAGATCAACACAATCAATTTCCCTGTGCAAAGCACAGTTGTTACTATCGCCAAACAAAGAAATAAAGTTCTTCTAAAAACTTTTAGTGTTCCGTCCAAAGATATTACAATAGGTGATAGCGGAGTGGTGCTGGCGGATTTCAGTTTGCGTGTGGTCAAAGGGAAATCATATTTGTCTATGATCGGTCTTAAAAAATCGGAAAATTTCCCGGACCAGGCCCTGACCAATCTGAAATTATACAAGAAAAATATCGAAGGCTCTCTGTATAGCCTGGATTATGATGAACTGCTGCTCTCCAATCTCGGTCATAATCAATCAACTTTGAGCCTGAATTTTACGTCGTATTATTTATTAAATGAGTCGGAACAGAATTTTTATATTGTCGGAGACTTAGCCTTTACTACAGCGAATGTCAGTACTTTTAGTATTACTTTGGAAAGCACGAAATCCATAGGGCTTGATATCAACAGCGAAATGTTGGAAAATAATATAGCCGAATTTGTTAATACATGGAATATTTGGCCGTATAAACCTTATTTGACAGTTTCTCTGAACAATCTGATTGATGATGCACTTTTTGAACACACGCAGGATAATCCTATGTTCAATATCCTGCTAAATACTGACCATGGCCCGACAACGATTAGCGCTTTGATCCTGTCAGTTAACTATACAGGTATCAATATAGATCAACTGAAATTAAAGGTTACTATCGGTAATCCTGTATACATTCTCTGCGTTAAAACCGTACAACAGGGAGAAAATGTTTTGAACTTTGCTACTCCTCTAGTCATAACAGAATCAATCTCAGCTTTGACAGTTTATACAGATGTAGGCAGCGACTATAATTCAACAATAAGAATGGGATTCAATCAACAGATAGCCATAGCCTCCACCAACAAACAGACCAAAAGTGTTTATGAAACTGACCAGCTTGCTATACGCAGCGCAAGTTATCCGCATAAAGTCAGGGCTTATAAAATGAATTATGTAAACAATACGGTTTCTTTTAATGTAATAGTCACATCCAACAAAAATGACGGTGATCTGGATGTCCTCTGTCAGATATACGAAAAAGCAGGCGGTAGAATACTGCAAAACTGGACGGCCATGCTTCCGACATCGTTTGAAAATTACACTTCCGTTATTGCAGATCAGTCAGCTGTGGTTAAATATTTGTCCCTGCTCACTATTCCTTTTGAACACAGTAAGGAATATATGGTCAGTATCAAGGGATTGAATGCCGGCGGATTGAACAGTGAAATTTTCAGCTGGTCGGTAATTGCCGATTTGACAAAACCTAAATTTGAGAATGCCAAACTGGATGTTACACAAATAAAGACAGGAAGCGAAATAAAACACGCTGTTTATTGGGGGAATATAATTGAAGATGTGTCTGGTATTCAGCTTGTTGAAGTTTACAGCAGGTTAGGGGAAGACCCACGCTGGGTGCTTCAGGCAACAATTACAGGCAATGCAGTGCGCGCGGATATAAAGAACCTGAAAGAATATACTTCATATTATTATAAAGTCAGAGCGCTAAATACTGCGGGTTTATATTCCGATTATCTGGTAGCGGATGAACCAATATCAACCAGTATGCCGGATAAAAAACTATCAAATCTGTCCAATTATCCGAATCCGTTTAACAGTAATAAAGAGAAAACCGTGATTTATTATTTCTTAAATGACCATAGAAATATAATAATAAAAATATACAATATTTTCGGGAAAATAATGTATGAAGGTCATTATTTCAAAGGTCAGAATGGCGGTCGTGCAGGAGCAAACGAAATCGAATGGGATGGTGTGGACCAGTCCGGCAACCGGTTGCCCAAAGGCAGTTATCCGATGGTAATCTACGAAGCCGAAGCCAAAGAAATCCTGGGCAAGAGAATTATAGGTTTAATACATTAACAGGCATGATGTAAAAATTTTTATCCCGTCATTCCGACCGAAGTGGAGGAATCTGAATTACTTATCATTTTTGGAAGGAAAGATCCCTCGACTGCGCTCGGGATGACGTTTAAAATAAATTATTTGCTTAAGACTTCATTGACGCTCTGGGCAATCACGTTATCGTCAAAGGGTTTGACCAGATACATTTTCGCACCGCACTGTAGAGCTTCTATAATAGTTTTCTGCTGAGCCTCATTGGTTAGCATTATAATTCTGGCTTGCGGATCGGCCTTAATAATTTCTTTAAGCGAACTGATCCCATCCATAACCGGCATGGAGATGTCCATAAAAACAACATCGGGTTTTTCTTTAACATATTGTTCTATGGCTACCTTACCATTCTCGGCAAACACAGGTTCGTAGCCTATTTTTTTGACGGAATTTCCCAGTCTTACACGAACAAATGTGGCGTCATCTACAATTAATATTTTTTTGGACATAACTTATTTTACCCCGATTACCTTATCATACTATAAAAATTTTATGAATTGAATATTTATTATGTTCTTTTAGGAAAAGAACGGCAAATCCATTAACTTTTTCTTTAATCGTAAAGAAAAAGTAACAAAAAGAAATCTCTTGCGCTAATCTGCGGTGTCGTTCATCCATAATGCTTACTTCGCTGACGCTTCGAACTCAGCCTCTGGCTGATCTCGCTGCCTCGCCATCCAGGCTCGGCCACGCTACGTTCGCAAATGTCCGAATCTCCACCTCCGATAAGCGCTTGAAATACGAAATGCGAATTCTACGGCTCTTTCGCAAGGCGCCATTTAATACAAATGCACAAATTCAATGCTCAAATTTTACAAAGGACAACGATCTAGCAAATAGTTATACCAAAATGCAATTTTAAATTTTTAAATACGATATATTTCATGTAAATATCTCGCAAGAAGCTGCAAAGAGGATTATATGCAAAAAAAGATTATTTCCTGTCCATATTTTAGTCTGGCTTCATTCAACATAAACAGTGCCATAAAAGTTGATCGTAAAAGTAAAAATGCCGGACATGAGGGGCTTGATTCCGCTAAATACATTCCAGAGTACACACAGAGCCTTGCCAATAACTTAAAATTTTATAATTTTGATATTCTTTGTCTGCAGGAAGTTGTAAGTGGCCCCTATAATCAAGCAAAAGCATTGGCCGAGTATTTAGATTACCCTTACTTTAGCCAATTTGCGATGAGTGATAACCATAATGTTAAAGGGGCATTGATGGGGAATCTGACTTTATCTAGGTATCCAATTTTGGAAGAAAAAGGAGTGCTCGGTTACAAGCCGGCAGTTATTAGTATGCCGGAAGGTTGGACTGTTCAAGATAAAGGGTTGCTTTCTACAAAAATTATTTTACCCACCGGAATAATAAATATTAACAATGTGCACCTGCTCAGTACTTATCATTTTGAATTCTCTTCTAAAGAATGGAAAAAAATGTGGTCTTCCTTAAACCAGAAATTACAAAAAAATACTCAACAGTCTGTCTGCATAGGTGATTTTAATCATTCACCAGAAATTATTGAAAAAAATATACCTCAATTCAGAAAGGTTTTTAATTATATAAAAACCGCTGAAACACATTATTCTCATCGTACTTTGGACCATTTATATGTAAGTTCCGACATCGCTGTAACTGATGTAAAAATTATCGATAATGAATACTCCGATCATTTTATCTTGGCCGGTGAATTAAAAATTAACTGAACCGAATTGTAAGATGGTCCGCCGACACAAAACGTCGTGACGGTTTAATTCATGAGTTAAAGTATAGTAAATCCGATAGATAGTCAACTTGGAAACATAGAGCTACAGTTGGTTGTGTAAAATTGGTATAAACAGCGATTTAGAGTCGTTTTATACTAAATGCTCTCCCTGAAGAAGTTTTCAAGTATTTTTCAAAATCTATTGCTTGTTGTTTGTTTTCGAAAGCAATATAAGTTTTTATTTTCCATGGTGAAAATTTAGAGGTGTGTGGGACTTGGCCCTCATTATGAGCCAATAGTCGTTGTTCAAGATTTTCAGTATACCCAATATAGAATCTTGATGGATTAGATATCGAATTTATTATGTAGACGTAATGCATATTTGGCTTGCCGAGTCGTAGCTGAGAAAATTTCGTAAAATTATTTATATGCCCGCCTTCGTCATGCGACTTCCGTCTTCGCCCTATCGGGCTTCACCGAGACAAGTCGGCGCGGCAGTCTACGTATATAAATAAATTCATTATCCATCCGATAGATAGTCAACTTGGGAACATAGAGCTACAGTTGATTTTGTAAGCGTAATCTTGTAATAAGTTCTGCGGTTGAGTAAGGGTTTCCAAAGGGAAAGAAACCCTTTGGTTTTCCGCCTTAAGCGAAAAAGGGGGTTCAGCGAACGCAGTGAGCGCCGAAGGGGGCGAAGCCCCATTGGAAAAACCTAGTTATAAGTGTGGATGGTGCCCGGGGGCGGAATTGAACCACCGACACAAGGATTTTCAGTCCTCTGCTCTACCGACTGAGCTACCCGGGCTTAAACTCTTAGCAAAATGGTTTGCGGCTTTGTTGCCTTTGTCGTTCGCCTCCTCAATGTGCTATAAGCACACCTCCGTGGCTCACTCCTTGGCGCCTCGCCGCAATTTCATTTTGCGTCGAGTATGTTTATAAACCGTA
>JAQURL010000027.1:14719-33953 GCA_028715625.1 Candidatus Margulisiibacteriota bacterium
AAAATGGTTTGCGGCTTTGTTGCCTTTGTCGTTCGCCTCCTCAATGTGCTATAAGCACACCTCCGTGGCTCACTCCTTGGCGCCTCGCCGCAATTTCATTTTGCGTCGAGTATGTTTATAAACCGTAAACCATTTGGTTTAGATATTACATACATTATTATATCAATTTGTCAGCTGCAAGTTATCTGTCCGCCTTCGCTAAAGCTACGGCGCGACAGTCTTTGCTAATCTCGTCATTTCATTCCTCGCAAAGCAAAGACTGGAGCCGACAGTCGGAATTGAACCAACGACCGGCTGATTACAAATCAGCTGCTCTACCAGCTGAGCTATGTCGGCTAACGTACATTAAGTCGCCTTATTAAACAGCCATTTTACCAGCTGAGTCCCGAAAAACCTAGAAGCTTTGCTTCTTTAGTTTTCGAGGACCCTCGTAAAATTACGTCTTGCGGAAAAGCAAGACTATTTTACGGGGCTATGTCGGCTTAACCTTGTCTTATCGCTGCTCGTTTGCTGATATGAGCTGTTCAGGCTTTCCTGACGGCTGCTTTAAGACAGTCCAAATTATACAGGGTGTCACAGGCTTTGACAAGAATGAGGAATACAAAAAAGAAACAGTAAATATCGATACATTATTTGGTGAGAAATTGGCGATATTAAGATTGTTAGTAATATAAGCTCTGGTTTTTATCGGTATTTATTTTTTTATAATTCATACCAGAGCCTAAAAAATAAACAATAGAGGGGGGGGATTTTTAGCTTTTAGCTCTTTTAGCTTCTGGCTAATGTTCTGTGCGTGGGTAAGATAAAATATAAAAGGGGGAAATTATATGAGTTTAGATTATTCATTTGTGGGTGCGGTAAACAGAGATAATGCCATGTCTGCTGTGGCTGATACCATGAACGAGAAAAATGCCGATATTTTGGGCATTACTATGGAAATGGGCGGAAAAGGTATTGCTAAATTAAATGGTGAAATATTCGCTGTTGATAAATTGGACGCTGCAGAAGTAAAGAATATAAGAGATAACGTAAGTGCTGCAGACAAAAATGCGATTTTATCTTTATTGGGAATTGATGCTCAAAAGGTATCTGGTGGAGCTGATGGTGCTACCATAATTCCAACACCAACAACTGATCCTGAAAATGGAGTAAATATAAGTGTACAGTATGAAGATAAAGATACAGGCAAAACCATGTGTATAGGAGTGCAGTTAGATGCAGACGGGAAAGTATTAAAATTTTCTCCGTTAAAAGAAGGTACCATTGCCGGTGATGGAACGACATCCGATATATCATTGGAAAAAGTTGATTCCAACGGCTTGCTGGAATCATGGGGGATAGACGGACAGGATTTAAATCCAGGTGACTTGTTCTTTGTACAACAGAAACTGCAGATACTGAAAGACCTGATCAGCGCGGTACACGCTTCGGGCAAAACTCAGGGGGATGTTATGCGCGAAGTTACGCAGAAGTTCGCACAAAGCTAATAAGCAGATCAGCAGTTTTCGGTTCGCCAGAAAAGGCAGGGAGAAATCCCTGCCTTTTTATTTGCTTATAAAAAAGTGCGATTCGTGCGATAATACCATAGTCCGATGCAAGCAAAAGTAGTTGAATCCTTATTAACCCATCTAAATAAAGAGCAAAAGCAGGCCGTACTCTACACGGATAGCCCTTTGCTTATTCTGGCCGGAGCGGGATCAGGCAAAACCAGAGTGCTTACTCATAAAATTGCCTATCTCCATATACACGACAAAATACCGCTACAGCATATACTGGCAGTTACTTTTACCAACAAAGCAGCTCAGGTGATGCTCGCCAGAGTGGAAAAACTTCTGGGTGTAACTTTTAATGATTACAAAGATAAATGGATACTTACATTTCATTCTCTGGGTTATAAAATTTTGCAACGTTATGCGGACAAACTAGGCTATGGCAAAGGTTTTGTTATCTATGATTCCAATGATCAGGCTTCTTTAATTAAAAAAATTATGACTGATAAAGATATAGATACCAAAAACATTAAACCAACTGCTGTGCAGTATGCCATAAGTGAAGCTAAAAATATCCTGTTATCTCCGGCTGAATATGAAAAAACAGCGGATAATAACTTTAAAGAAATTGTGGCCGGTGTTTATGCCGAATATCAGAAGCAGCTTCTAAAAAATAACGCTATGGACTTTGATGATTTGCTTTTGAATGTTCTGACCTTATTTAAAGAGAATGAAGATATTCTGCAAAAATATCAGAAACAATTCCAGTTTATACTGATCGATGAATATCAGGATATTAATATGCCGCAATATCTTATCGCCCATTTGCTCAGCAATAAACATAAACATATCTGTGTTGTGGGTGATATAGATCAGAATATCTATTCCTGGCGCGGGGCCAACATCCAGAATATTCTTAATTTTGAAAAAGATTACCCGGATGCCAAAGTGATTGTTCTGGAACAAAACTATCGTTCCACAGGGAAAATTTTAAAAATAGCCAACAGTATTATCAAGCACAATAAATTAAGAAAAGAGAAAAATCTCTGGACTGAGAACGGCGAAGGTCATAAAGCTACATGTTTTATCGCTCAAAACGAATATGATGAAGCGGAATATATCGCCAAGTCCATTGAGAAAATGATAAAAGACAAAATCAACCCCAATGAAATCGCTATCCTCTACAGAACGAATGCCATGAGCAGGGTACTGGAAGAATTGCTGCTTCAATATAATATCAAGTACCGAGTATACGGCGGGTTCAGATTTTACGAAAGGAAAGAAATTAAAGATATACTGGCCTATTTGCGGTTGGTTTATAATCCCAAAGATGATGTGTCTTTAACCAGAATTATTAATATTCCTACCAGAAAAATAGGCAAGCTGACCGTAGAACGTCTGATCGAAAAATCTCAGCAGGAAAATATATCCATTATGGATGTTTTGGCCGGTTATAAAGAAAAGAACTCCGAGACTTTGAACGGTTTTTATCAGATGATAATGCAACTCAGAAAAGATTGGGAAGAAAAACATTTACCATTACCTGAGCTTATTTCCCGGATAATCAAACAAACAGGTTATCAGCAGATGCTGGAAGCCGAGAAAACCCCGGAAGCCATGTCCAGAATTGAGAACATTCAGGAACTGGTAACAGCTACTCAGGAAGGTGAATATACACTGGAAGAGTTCCTGTCCTTAAGCGCCTTAATGACGCAGCAGGATGAGCCAGACAAGAATGAACAAGCAGTTACATTAATGACCCTTCATTCGGCAAAAGGATTGGAATATGAAGTGGTATTTTTATGCGGATTTGAAGAAAACGTACTGCCGCATATGCAGTCCCTGACAACAGCTCATGAACTGGAAGAGGAGCGTCGTCTATGTTATGTGGGTATTACCAGGGCCAAAAATCAATTATTCATTACCATAGCCAGCCACAGGTCATATTATTATGAGCAATCAAAAGCGCATGACGTGTCCAGGTTTTTTTATGAAATACCTAAAGAAGAAATGGAAATAAAACTTAGTAAAAAACTGGGAGCTTTTAACCATATTCTATCAGCGTTGAAAACTGATTATGTAATGATAGACACCAAACCTTCTTTAAGAAATTACGCCAATCAGAAAAATTACGATGTATATGATTCTAAAACTGTTTATGACTATCAGGTTGGAGATCAGGTAGCTTCGCCAATTTTTGGCAACGGACGAGTTGTGAAAACCATTGGACATGGACCGGCTATTTCTTTGCAAATTCAGTTTGGGGAAGATATAAAGCTGATAATGCCTAAATACGGGAAACTTGAAAAGGTGCGCTAGTGCAGATAGCGGATATTTTTTCTTCAATACAGGGTGAGGGGCTTTATATAGGGTATCGCCAGATTTTCTTGCGTCTTGCAGGCTGCAACATTGACTGCGATTACTGTGACGAAAATATTTCCGAGGGAAAATACTATGATAAATCTGAAGTGTTAAAGGAAATAGAAGAATTAAATACATGCTACCATCATTCGTTGTCCATAACCGGAGGCGAGCCGTTACTACAGATTAATGACTTGCTTTTATTATTGCCGGAAATCAAATTGGCCAAATACCTGGAAACCAATGCTACTTTACCGGCTTATCTGGCTGAAGTTAAAAAATATATCGATATCTATTCTCTGGACTATAAACCAGGTTATGACAAGGAATTTCAGGAATCGCTGGAAATGGTTCAGGATGAAGATACATTTATCAAGTTTGTGTTACTGCCCAAATTTAACGTAAATGATCTTAGGAAAGCAATAGAAATAACAGCTTTTGTTAAGAAAGATATACCTTTTATTATTCAACCTGTGACTCCTCATAAAAAAGTTAAAGCTATCCCTACACATGAAGAAATTATTTCAGCCTATTCCGTAGCGAAAAAGAAATTGAATGATGTGCGGGTAATTCCTCAAGCTCACAAAATAATGCATATAAAGTAATATGGGTTATAAACTGCGATTAATAGTATTAATATTCATTCTGGGCATGTTTATTTATGCTTATCAGCCGTCAGGACTGATTAATGATTTCCAGACTTCCAAAAAGACCGTAGCTCTGACCTTCGATGATGGTCCTTTACCCCGGAATACCGAAGCAATACTGGCAATTCTGGCCAGTGAAAACGTTAAAGCCACATTTTTTCTGATTGGTATGAATATTATCAAATACCCCGACCTGGTTGAGAAAATTTATTTGTCCGGTCATGATGTGGGCAATCATACTTATAACCACAACCGGCTTGATAATTTTTTTGTGGATGAAGTAGATTTTGAGATCAAGGAGACCAACAAGCTCATCGCGGATATTTTGGGATTAACTCCCAGATTTTTCAGGCCTCCCGGCGGCAGGTTCAATAGTATTGTATTGAATGTCTGCAGGAAAGAAAATTTGTTGCCCATAGGCTGGTCAGTAAACTGCAGCGACTTCTTATATGACAGCAAAAAGAAGCTGAGCGAAGCCCAGATTGAAAGCAGAGTAACAGAAGTTATGCAAGCTTTGCAGAACGGATTAAAACCCGGGGCAATAATTCTCATGCACAATGGGAATGATGTTTCAGTAAGAGCTTTGCCCAGAGTCATAAAATATTTGAAAGATAACGGGTATCAGCTAAGAAAACTTTCGGAGTTTCTTTAGGCTTGTTACCTCACCCCCGGCCTCTCTCCACCGCCTCTATCTGTCCTTTGGACATCTTTCTCCACTTGTGGAGAAAGATTGTTCATGTTTCCCTTCGACTTTACTCGATGTAAGCAGACTCATGCTTCGTCAGGCTCAGCATGACTAGAAGAAAGTGTCACACTGAGCTTGACGAAGTGTGATATTCAATGAAGATCAGCATAGATTTTCGTAAGAGTTGAAATAAAGTAAATGCCTATTTCGCGGTTATTACCAGCGCTTTGAAGTCGGCAATTTCCTTGAAAAAGTTATCGATATTTTTGAGCAGGCTTAAGCGGTTGTTTTTTAAGTCCGTGTTATCTACCATGACCATTACTTTGTCGAAATATTTGTCAATCAACCGAGCAAAATCCGACAATTTTTCAGTAAGTGTTTTATCCCAGGGTTTAGCCAATTCTTTTTGAATGTTTTCATAAGATTTGAGCAATTGCTTTTCAATGTCGTGCTCAAATAAAGCTGGTTTTATTTCCCGGCTTTCCGGGAAATTTTTACAAATATTATTAATACGTACTGCTGCCTCGGCAACAAGCTTATAGGGTTCTGATGCCTGGAGCAAAGGCAGGAAGGTAAAACGTTTTTTTAGCTGTTTTATGTTCAGAGTATTGATTGCTTTGACTACATCTATGGACAGCCCCTTGTCTTTAAGCAAACTTTCCATGCGCAGTAAAAAGAAATCGGTTAGTTCGACAAGAACTTTTGGTCTGTCGGAAACATTCGGAATACTTTGCAAGGATTTTTGCAACAGAATATTTAAGTCCAAAGCAAGCTGTTCGTTTTCAAAAAGTATTTGCAGAATACCGTTTGCCTGACGTCGTAAACCATAAGGATCATTGGAACCTGATGGAATGTGGTTCAATGCAAAATGACTGCTGACCGTGTCGATTTTATCGCTTAGGGAAGCTATAGAAGCGTAAATTGTTGTCGGTAGTTTATCACCAGCAAATACCGGATAATAATGTTCCAGAATGCCGTCAGCAACGATTTTGTCATAACCCCATTGCAGAGCATATTGCTGGCCTATATAACCTTGAAGTTCCGTGAATTCAAAAACCATGGTAGTGGCCAGGTCAGCCTTAGCCAATTTAATAATTGAGTCAGTTATTTTTTGATCTGTGGCTGAAAGTTTGATAAGCGGATAGATTTCTTTGGCACAAAGCAGGTTGCGATCGGTTTTATCTTTCATGGACCCCAGTTTTTGCTGGAAGGTAACATTTTTCAGCTTTTCCAGAAAGAAAGCAAAATCATGTTTGATGTCTTCCTGATAATAGAAACGCGCGTCATGCAGACGGGCCTTAAGTACGCGTTCATTGCCGTTAATAATAGTGGGTTTATTGGTTGAGGTAACATTATCGGCAACAATCAGGAAATTATTGGTGAGCCTGCCTTTTTTGTGAATGGCAAAATATTTCTGATGTTTTTGCATCGTGGTTATAAGGATTCTTTCCGGTATTTGCAGAAAGTCCTCTGGGAAGTTTCCTTTTAAAACTGTAGGGAATTCCACCAACGATGTAACTTCATCAAGTAAATCTTCAGGAATCGCCATGTCTTTATCAAAAGTCTGTATTTGCGAAATAATTTCTTTTTTTCTTTGGTCCAGAGCGGCAATTACCTGATACTTATTTAGGTTTGCTTCGTAGTCTCCGGCTTTATTTAAAACCACTTTTTTCCCAAACAGGCTATCATTATCCGATAAGAAGCGGTGGCCGTATGTAATATCAGCCGCTGACTGACCTGCGAAGGTCAGAGGAATAATGGTATTGTCCAGTAAAGATAAAATCCAGTGTACAGGCCTGATGAAGGGTTCGTCTTCAACCCCCCATTTCATAGTTAACGGCAGATGAATATTTTTTATTGATCTAAGGATTAATGCTCCCAGGATTTCTTCGGTTTTTTTACCCTTCTGGAATACTTTCGCGTATAAATAGCTTTCTTTTACAGTTCCTTCGGTAACATTTTGCTTTTTTAAAAAGCCCAAACCTGCCGGAGTATAACTCCCATCTGTGTTCATAGCAATTTTAGCCGGTGGCCCCTTGAATTCCTGGGTTAAGTCATCCTGCTGTGCTGCCAGATCGCAAACCATTACTGCAAGCCGGCGATATGTAGCAAAAGATTTGATAACCTTAAAATGCAACAAAGATTCTCTTAAAGCTGTTTCGATATTATTTTTCAGGTCTTGAATAAGTTCCGCTACAAATCTGGCCGGAATTTCTTCTGTACCGATTTCCAATATATAGTTCATCCCTAAATTATATTTTAGAAGCAAGAGTTCGTCTATAATGATAAATTTCCGATGTTACAAATTTTAGAATTTAGAATATAATGTGTTGCATGGTTGAATTCAGACCTTTTTCCGGTGTTCTTTATAACAAAGAGTTAGCAAATGACCTGGCTCAGGTGGTTTCTCAACCATATGACAAAATCTCTCCGCAAATGCAGGAAAACTATTATGCGAAATCTCCATATAATATTATCCGAATAGAAAAAAATAAGTCTGAAATAGATAACAACCCATACAAAACGTCCAGATATTATCTGGATGAATGGATGAAAAAAGGTATTTTGAAACCCCTGCCACAGAAAGCATTCTTTTTTCTCGAGCAAACCTTTGATTTTTTCGGAGAAAAAATAACGCGCAAAGCTTTAATCGGAATGGGCAAACTTTATGATTATAAAGAAAATGTTGTTTATCCCCATGAGCAGACTTTAAAAGGACCAAAACAAGACAGACTGGAGCTGATAAGAGCAACGCACATTAATCTGGGGCAAATCTTTATGCTTTATAGTGACCCGGAAAATATGATAAATTCTTTGCTGGACCAGAATACCGGCAAGGAACTTTATGCCGATTTTATAGATGATGAAGGTATCAGACAAAAAATATATATTATCAAAGACGAAATTTTAATTAATAAAATCGAGCAATTGCTGGAAGATAAAAAACTGTATATTGCAGACGGTCATCATCGTTATGAAACGGCCCTGGCCTATTCACGCGAACAACAGGATACTGGATATTGCATGATGTCTTTGATAAATGTGTATGATCAGGCGCTACGTATATTACCCACCCATCGGTTGATAAAAAAAGTTTTTAAATATGATTTCAATAAGATACTGTCTGATCTGGAACAAATGTTCATCATAAAAAAAATACCTTTACCCGAGGATTTAAACCAAATACACCGTCTGATCAACGATTTACCCAGGCATTCTTTTATTTATTATGCTGCCGACAAACCAGATACTCTTTATCAGCTAACCCTGAAAGCAGGTTTGTTTTCAGCGCCCGTTCCAGAATCATTAAAAGAACTGGATGTTTATATTCTGCACCAGGTTATACTGGATAAAATAATGGGGATCACCAAGGAAGACCTGGCTAATAACATTTATGTGGATTATAAGCGCGATCCTGCAGGAACAGTGAAAGCAGTGAAAAACAATGATTATTCACAATGTTTTTTGCTTAAACCAACGGACGTGGAAAGTGTAATAAAGGTTGCCGAAGATAAACAGACAATGCCGCAGAAATCCACTGATTTTTTCCCGAAATTGCTTACAGGTTATGTAATAGCTGACCTGAACCGGCTTTGAAAAAAATTGACCTGCTAATTGTTGCCGCTGAAAAATACGAAATATATCCTTTGCTGAAAATTTGCCAGCGTCAGAACATTCATTTTTATTTGGGAAAATATGAACAAAAATCTTTTGCTGTATTTATCACAGGCGTAGGCAAAAAATCTTTGCAAAGAAATTTCAAACAATTTTTTCCCCAGGATAAATATTCATTCAAACAGATTGTAAATGTAGGTAATGCCGGAGCAATAAAAGATTATTTCTCTGGGACAATAATAAGAGTTGGGATTGTTTATGGTGAAAACGGCAAACATGTTGAGGTAGTGGAAAAGAATAACTCCTTCAGTTTGGTTACGGTAAACAGTCTGCAAAAGAAAGCACGTTTGGCCAAACAGTATCCATCAGCCGATTTGGTGGACATGGAAGCTTATCATCTGCTCAAAATATTTCCGAACATGACTATTAATTTTTATAAAATTGTTCTGGATACATTCACGATAAATCCCGAGCAATTCTTTTTCCGTTGTTTCTTATTCTTCAAGATTGCTAAAAACACCAAAAAAATATGCGGCTTACTTACTGAAAAATATTTAAAAGTTAACTAAAATACGCTATGCTATATATATACTCTTAGTAAAATGGTTTTCGGTATTGTTGCCTATGTCGCTCGCTGCTCAATGTACTATTAAGTACATTTCCGCTGCTCGCTTCCTTGGCGCCTCGCCGAAATTCCATTTTGTGTCGAGTATGTTTCGATAAAGCCAAGAGGGGAAAGTCTCATCAAGAGATAATTTATATTTAGGTTTATATGTTAAAACCATTGACTGTAAAGAAAATAGGTTTAATTCAACTTCTACTCATTTCTTTTTTAATGATGTTTGTATTGGCTATTGTTGCTCATCAGATCATGAGAAACAGACTGGACCAGGAACGAACCAAATATTATCCTGATCTCTTGCATTTTTTAGCTTTCAGGGTTTTTGAATTTAAAGACCATTATCAGGGGCAGATTAAACAACTGGCCGCTAATGAAAAAGTTATTCTGGCCTTAAAAAATAATATGGAGGCAAAAACTTTACTATATGAAACTTTATGGCCTAAAATTATTTCCGACCAGCGTTATATGGTAAATTTGGTGTTGCTTAATACACACGGCAAGGTTATAGCAGACAGTCTTAACGGCAGAGTGGCTTTCCTGGAAAAATATTTTGAAAAAGAAAAACTAAAAACCTGTTCACTAAGGTTGATACCGGGAGATTTGAACAGAAACTATCTTTTTGTTTCTTATCCGGTCCGGGATAAGGACCAGATTATCGGTTATGCAGGTATCATTTTCGATAGCGTTAATCTTTTCAGAATAATTTTCGGTAAAGACCGTTTTTCTATGAAATATATTATAGCCATGATGGATTCTGAATCCGATACCATGATTTACGAAAATAATTCTAATGTTAACGTTTCTCTATACAATAAAAAGTTACTCAACGCTATAAACAAAAACAGGAGCGTAAAGTTGAATAAGCAAAAATTTATTATTTTTAAAGAAAGCCTGGAAAATACGGATGTATCACTCATCTTTATGGTCCAAAAGCTTAAATCCACAAATCATTCTATTATTTATGTTGTAGGTTTTTACTTGTTTCTTTTACTCCTACTGGTCCCCATAGGGTTGGTTTTTTCCAGATTTTTCGATGTACATGTTAATTACAGGTTGCAAAAGCTCAAAGAAGCCATGAAGCTGATGGTAAATGACGACGAGATTATTAACATCAATTTCCTTACGGGTGATATGTTTCAGGAACTTGGGGAGGCAACAACAGAGAGCGGGAAGCAAATGCATAATCTGTATAAAAAAATCTATGCTACCTCCATTAATCTGGCGGATTTTTCACAAAAGTTGCTTTCAGCTGTCAGAAATGCAGAAAGAGGCATACATTTGTTGAGCAGGATTATTCAGGATGTATCCAGAGGAACTAACAGCCAGGAAGAAGATACGCATAATATTGCCGTGGATATGCAGACAATGATGAATTTATTGAAGAATATGGCAATTTCTTCAGGTGTGCAAGTATCGGAAATACAAAACACAGCAGATGCTGTAAAGCGTAATGACGATGTTATGCTTGATCTGGCAAAAACCGCTGAATATCAGGCCTCAGAGGTTAATAAGACAAAAAATATTATCCACCAGATAGCCACTGCCATTCATGAGGTTTCCAATGAAGCCATCGGCATTGCCCAGTTTGCCAATCAAACCCAGGAAGTAGCTATGCAGGGTCAATGTATTGTTTCTGATACTCTGGAAAGTATGGTTGCTATCAAAAAGACCGTACTGGACGCGGCTAAAATTATTACAACTTTAGGCGAAAATTCCAGCAAGATCAGTGCCATAATTGAATTTATCGATGATATATCCAAACAAACGAATTTATTATCGGTTAATGCCGCTATTGAAGCGGCCAGGGCAGGAGAGCAGGGCAGGGGCTTTGCAGTGGTAGCAGATGAAGTTAGGAAACTGGCAGAGCGGGCAACCAACGCAACCAGAGAAATCGCCGTACTTATCAGCAAGATACAGGAAGATACGGATAAAGCCGTGAAATCTATGGAAGACAGCACAAAACAAGTGGAAAAGGGGTCAAATCTCGCCCAGGAAGCCAACAATGCTTTAAATAATATTATTGAAGTTGTTAAAAATACAGTTACACAGATAGAGAGTATTTCCGCTGCATCCGAACAGGTTACAGCATCGAGTATCGAAGTTGTTACAATTACCGCCAATATCGCTGACGACATTGAAGACAGCAATAAGGCTATACATGAGTTTTCTACAAGCTTCAAGGAATTGGTGGAATTAATGAATAAAGTCAAAGAGATCTCAATAAAAAATTTGAACGCTACCAATGATATTGATGACAAATATGAATTGACCCTGGAAAAAGTAACTAAAATCCTGGAAATTGCCAAGCGTAATACCACCTTGTCCAAAGAAGCAAATGATTCTAACCAGAAGATGGCGTTTTTCATGGACAAAACAAATAAACTTATTGGGGAACTTGCCGCTCATATCGCGGTTATACGAGATATCGGTTCAGCTGCTCATACCCAAAAGGATAGTACCAGCAACGAAAGTGTAGAGATAACACAAAACGAGTTGAGTGATGTTCTGAATATAGAAAAAAGATAACCGATTTAACGGATTACAATTTCTTCTTTCAATTCAATTTTAAATTTTTCTTTTACCTTTTTTTTCATTATTTGAATAAGTTCGTTTACTTCCTGTACACTGGAGTTCTTGGTTATGATTACATTCGCGTGTTGCTTGGACACAAAAGTATTTTTATATTGGAATCCTTTTAATCCCGCTTCATCAAGAAGTTTACCTGCGCTGTATTCCTTGGTATTCAGAAAAACGCTTCCCAGAGTGTGGTTCAAAGGATATAAATTTTTTCTTTTATAGGTCATTTCAGATAATTTTTTATTGATATTATCCAGCGTATCTTTGTGAAATTGTAATGTAGCATTGAGTAAAACAAGCCCTTCTTTTTTTAAAGTTGATGAACGATAAGAGAAAATTTTTTGTTTAGAAGTGATTTTTATTTCAGAAATGATTTTGGTCTTAGGATTTAAAACAGTTATTTTTTTGAGAAGATTACTGATTTCTTCGTCGTAAGCACCGAAGTTCTGCACAATCGCACCGCCCAGACTGGCAGGAACAGGATATGTAAACTCCAGTCCGGATAAACTGAATTTTTTGGCTTTTGCGATAATTTCCGGCAGGAGAACGCCTGCTTCTGCTTCTATTTGGCAATCCGGTAATATCGTAATTTTTTTTAGTAATTTCAGACTGACAAAAGCTTCTTTTTGCGGATTCAGGTAAAAAGAATTAGTTCCGTTACCAATTACAATGTACGGCTCTTTTATGGCCAGAAGTTCTTCTATATTTTCAGGATAGATAACCCTGTAATCCAGACCGGTGGCCCAAAGATTACTAAGTTTGCTGGCATTTAATGTAGATTCATTCATAGTTCAATATTTTTTGCCTTTAATTGCTGAAAAATTTCTTTGGAAACGTGAGTTATATCACCAGCGCCCAGAGTAATTACCAGATCGCCAGGCTTGATAATTTCCATAACTGTTCTACCTATATCTCCGATATTTTTAATATACAAAGTTTTGTTTTTATTCATCAGCTTCAACATATTATTAATACTTAAATTACTGGAGTTACTTTCTCCTGCCGCATAAACATTTGTAACCACAACAAAATCGGCGATATCGAGAACCTCGGCAAATTTATCATAAAAAGCATTATAACGAGAATAACGATGTGGCTGGAAAATCGCCACTACCCTTTTGCCAAAGTTTTTGGCTGCTTCCAATGTATACTTGATCTCTGTCGGGTGGTGTGCGTAATCATCATAGATTTCTATTTCATTAACCTCTCCGACTTTATGAAAACGACGTGACGCACCTTCGAAGCTTAGAAAAGATTTGGTTACATTGTTCAGGGACAGGTGATGTGAATAGGCAAAGGCAAACACAACCAGACTATTAAGCACATTTTGCATTCCGGGTATATTCAGACAGATATTTTCAGCGACGAGGTTGCCTTTTATATAAACATCAAAATAAATTTTCTGGTCTTTCTTGCGGATATTTCTGGCCTGAACAATATTGTTTTCGCCTAGACCGTAAGTGATAACGTTTTTATTTTTCAGATTTATTTTTTTGATATTTTCATCGTCGCCATGAATGATCAGACAATTCTTTTCCGGTGGCAGACGGTCGGTAAAACGGGAAAAGGTATCAATAATATCCTGCAGGTCCTCATATTCATCTAAATGTTCTTCTTCAATATTGGTAATAACAATAACAGTGGGGTTTAAAAATAAAAAAGATCTGTCACTTTCATCGGCTTCAGCGACAATGTATTCGTTTGTGCCGAATTGAGAAGCAGTGTTCAAATGCTTCAGGGGCGCTCCGATTACGAATGTAGGATTTTTATCTTCAACTTGTAAATAATGTGAGAGGAAGCTGGTAGTTGTGGTTTTGCCGTGAGTCCCGGAAACCGCGATGCGGTTTTCATGTTTGTCCATGATAAAAGAAAGCAGTTCTGCTCTTTTATAAATAGGCATGCGATTGCTTTTAGCCATTAAATATTCTATGTTATCTTCTTTAATTGCCGAGGAAATAACTACAACCTCGGCCAGACGTATATTACTTTCATCATGTCCGTAAAATATCTGGGCGCCCATTTCTTTAAGCCTCAGAGTATAAACGTTTTCCTTGATATCACTGCCGGAAACTTCGTAGCCCATATCAATAAGGATTTTGGCCAGAGGGTTCATACCGCTGCCGCCTATACCGATAAAATGAATACGTTTTTTATTTAAAAACATAATTAGTTCAATCCTCTTTTTGCCAATTCCAGCATTATCACTGTTAACGCATTAGTTTTATTCATAACTTGTAAATTATGTACGAAATCCGCATAATTTGCCATTAAAATTTTCAGACTGTCATATAAAGTCTGCGCGGTAAGGTCTTTGTCTTCCAGCAAAACACCACCTTTTTTCTGTGTGACAAAGGCTGCGTTGTAAAATTGATGGTTATCGGCGGCATGGGGATAGGGCACATAAATAGCCGGTATTTCGTAGGCTGTTAGTTCGGCAATGCTCATGGCGCCAGCGCGGCTTATGGCAAATTTGATATCCGGCAGCATGTCAGTTACTTTGGAATGAAAAGGTAAAAGTTGAATTTTTATATCATCGAACAGATAACTACCCTGGCCCTGAACCGATAAACCGGGCATTTTTTCCAGTTCATTTTCAATTTCTCTGTAATTTTTGTTTCCGGTAAGCCAGATCAGTTCAAGCTTTTCTCCCGGCAACAGTTTTAATAATTCCAGCATAGTCCGGTTAAGCTTTCTGGCTCCCTGACTTCCACCCATGACCAGTACCTTGTTTTTCTTTTTTCTAATCAGGTGAGCACAAGAAGCGACCGGATTACCACTGCAGACAGTTTTTTTCACGGGTAAAATTTTTTTAAAATCGGGGAATCCGGTAAAGATAAGAGTAGCAAACGGGCTTAGGAAGCGGTTAACTCTTCCGGGGATGCTGTTCTGTTCCAGTAAAACCAGTGGGATTCTGAGAATTATCGACGCAATACTTACAGGAAAGGCAACATATCCTCCGGTAGAAAATACTGCTTTTGGTTTTTTATTTTTTAAAATTCGCAAGGCCTGACGAATGCCTTTAAGGATAAGCAGGGGATTTCTAGGTGACGTGGTTATTTCCATAAAAGGCACATCTTTAAGTAATTCTTTTTCCAGTCTGTTCCCTCCGATAAAAAGAAATTCACTTTGCAGTTGCCCGGCAATATTTAACGCCGGAGTAATGTGTCCTCCTGTGCCACCGCAGGTAAAAATAATCATTGGGTTATGTTCCTGTAACGTGAAATATTCAGTATTATTCCCGTAATCCACATAATCATTATTAAAGATGTACCGCCGAAACTGATAAAGGGCAGGGTTATACCCTTGGTAGGCATAAGATTGATGGTAACCGAGATATTAATAATAGCCTGAATGGCAATCCATAAGGCCAGACCGACACAAAGCAATTTGGAGAAAAGGTCCTGATTTCTGGCTGCAATCAGGAACGAGCGATAAATAAAAAAGAGAAAAAACAAAATAAAAATGGATGTGGCGATAAACCCAAATTCTTCGGCAATAATAGAAAAAATAAAGTCTGTATATTGTTGGGGCAAGTAGAAGAATTTTTGTCGTGATTGTCCGATTCCCAGGCCAAATAAACCTCCATTGCCAACCGCTATTAGCGACTGGATAATATGAAATCCTTTGCCCAGAGGGTCATCCCAAGGGTTTAAAAAAGCCGTTACCCGTTTCAACTGATAAGGATTATGTAGAATACTGAATATCGCAGCCAGTAAGGCCCCGGAAAAAATAGTTACCAGATAAACCATGGGGAAACCTGATATGAACAAGAGTATAAGGGAAACACTGCCAAGAACTATGGAAGTACCCAAGTCCGGCTGTTTCAGTACCAATAAAGCGGATATGCCGATAATAGTAAAAACTGGCAAAACCACTTGTTTGAAGTCTTTAAGATAGTCTTTTCGCAAATCAAGCAAATGGGAAACATATAAAAACAAGGTGAGCTTCAGTACATCAGAGGGCTGAAAGCGAAAGCCTGCAATGTTTATCCAGCGCGAGGACCCTCCCGCAGTGGAGCCGATATGCGGTATGTAAGTCAGCAGCACCAGAAACAGCGAACCGATCCATAGATAAAACGACCATTTGCGCCAGACCTGATGAGGGATCATATAGCCCAGCAAAAACGGAACGATGCCCATACCTATAAAAAGCAGATGTTTTTTAACGAAATAAAAACTGTCGTTATAAACCTTGAATCCCAGAATTGTTGATGAACTGATAATCATCATCAGCCCGAAGAGTACTAAAAATAAGGCCGCGAAAAAAAGCAGTTTATCGGGCTTACTTTTCGGCGGATAATCCTGATACCAGTTTTCTAAAGACATTTCCTCTTTCCTCAAAATTATGGAACTCATCAAAACTAGCACAACCGGGTGACAAAACAATTATATCTCTGTCGGCTGCTTTTTTAAAAGCCGTTTTTACAGCTTCCTTCATGGTTGGTTTTGACGCCAGCACCAGCCCGACACTCCGCAGATTTTCATTAAAAAATTCTCTGGCTTCACCGAAAGTTAAAACCCTAATCCTGCCTTTGCGGATCAGCTCAAACATGGGTTCGTAGGAAGCCTGTTTTTTTTGTCCTCCCAGTAAGAGTATCATGCGCTTTACATTGATTGACTTCAGTGCGGCTATTGTGGAATCGGGATTTGTAGCTTTGGAATCATTAATAAATTCGATATTTTTCACAATACCTACGGGTTCCAGCCTGTGCGGTATTTTTTTTATTTTTTTGACTTTTTGTACATAACTTTTCTTCTTTACCAGAGCAGCCGCGCTTAATGCGGCCAGTAGGTTGTCTTCATTATGTTTGCCCAGCAGAGGAGATGCAGCAAGTTCTTTGGCGAACATCTTTCTTCCCCGCGTAAAATCTATCAGCCGCACTTTTTTATTTTTTAACTTTTTAACTTTTTTAACTATCCACTCATCAGCTCCATTATAAATAAAAGCCTGATTTTCAGACTGCCGCTCAGCCAGGCTCATTTTGACATTGGCATAATTATCCATGGTTTTATGCCTGTCCAGATGGTCTTCGGTTATGGTCATCAGAATATAAATATCAGGTGTAAAAGCAGGAGACTGCTCGATTTGATAACTGGACATTTCCAGAGAGAAACTCACGGGAATTTCAGTTAAATTTTTACTTACATAATTGATCAGAGGGATTCCAACATTGCCGGCCATCGGTATGTCCAGCAGATCAGCCACCAGATGGGTTGTGGTCGTCTTGCCGTTTGTGCCGGAAATAGCAATGAAAAAGGGTAATTTGCCGAGGTGTTTAAAGAGAAGATAAGCCCATTCGATTTCACTAATAATCGGGAAGCTATATTTTTTACGATATTCTTCGGTCACAAGTCCGGGTGAAATAATGCCCAGATCGGGTTTAGCCTGCGGTGATACTTCCTGATATTCGGGGAATTCAGACAATTTGTTTCTCACAGCAGTCGCGGTCATACCTGTACCGAAAATGCAGATTTTCCTTATGTCGGACAAATTAAGCGCGGATATTTTTTGCATACTAACTGAAATTCATGGCAATGAGCAGGGCAAGGACACCGATTATCCAGAAGCGTGTTACTACCTTGTTTTCTGTCCAGCCGGAAAGTTCGAAATGATGATGCAACGGTGACATTTTGAATATGCGCTTGCCTTTGGTAAGCTTGAAATAGGAGACTTGCAGCATTACGGAAAGTGTTTCAATTACAAAGACAATTCCCAGAATCAGCAGTAAAAGTTCTTTGTGGATCAGGATGGATATCCCGGCAAGCACAGCGCCAAGAGAGAGCGAACCAATATCTCCCATGAAGATTTTAGCCGGATTTACATTAAACCAGAGAAAAGCAAATATTGTTCCCATAATGACCAGGGAAAGCATCATCAGATTGTAGTTGGAATTGAAAAAAGTAAAAAGGAAAATGCCGATAAAAGCTATCAAAAGGTTGCCGGCGGCCAGGCCGTCCAGGCCATCAGTTAGATTCACTGCATTGGAAAATCCTACAATCAGGAGAACGATAAATATATAGTAAACAAAAGCTGGTACATGAGAAAGGAGCCCTGACACACTTCCATAATGGTTGGCTGCGGCCAGTATACCTACAAATATGCTGGCTACAATAATTTGCAGGAGAAATTTATGTCTGGCTTTCAGCCCTTTATTTTGTCGCTTGAAGACCTTCTCCAGATCATCTATCATTCCAATAAGACCGAAACTGATAAGCAGAAAAAGTATCATATAAATGTTAAAATTAACGTAAGTCCTCTGAAATATCAGAACAAAAATAATAGAAATTATAATTGCCAGGCCGCCCATGGTAGGGGTTCCCTGTTTAGCCAGATGCGTTTGCGGTGCGTCTTTCAAGACATACTGCCGTACATTACGTTCTCTGAAAATATTAATAAGAAAATTGGTTAGAAAAAGGTTAAGACAAAAAGTGATAAGAAAAAGATTGATCATGGTTTTTTCAGGAGGTGTTCGATTATTTCTTCCATTTTTATTGAGCGTGATCCCTTAAACAATAACGCAAAATTTGATAATTTCTGACTTATCAAATGTTGTACGACTTCTGTCTTCTCCAGAAAATAATAACATTTCTCTTGTTTTTTCTCAATTTTTTTATAGGTATTGCCTAAAAAACAGACCGAGTTTATGGATTTGTTGTTCAGAATATATTCGATCAGCTCCCCATGTTCTTTTTCTACAAAAGCACCTAGTTCCTTCATTTCGCCTATTACTACGATTTTTTTATGCCCGGGAAAATCTTTGATCATTTTTTGGATAGCGAAACGCATGCTTTCGGGATTGGCGTTGTAGGTATCATCAATCAAAATGTTATTGTTCCATTTAATAACAGTCTGACGGTGCGGGCTTTCTGTCTGAAAATTTTGCAGGACATTCTGAATATCGGGTTTAGGTATACCCAGTTTTAAAGCAAGCTCAGTTACGATCTGCTGATTAGATTTGAGAAAATCTTTTTCTTTGATAGTTTTTACCTGGAACCCATTATGCCCGGCTATTGTTTTAACCGTATCAAAATAATTCATGTATTGATTCAGAACAGTATAATAAGTTTTGTCTTTTTGTTTTTTAAAACGGAAGATCTCTGCTTTGGCCAAAGCTATATTGCGTTTGCTTCCCAGAAATTCGATATGCGTTGAACCGATGCTCGATATCAGCACATAGTCGGGTCGGGCAATTTCTGCCAGGCCCAGAATCTCTCCTTTTTTACGCATGGCCATTTCC
>JAQURL010000028.1:0-1270 GCA_028715625.1 Candidatus Margulisiibacteriota bacterium
TTCCATTTTCAAAAGGTGTCCGCTTTTTTCCAGGTCCTGCACAATATTTTTGTTAGCCTCAAAAACCGGTAGCCCGGCATAGGCATCTGCTTCCTCAGTAAAAATTCCGCTTTCATCTACAGGCATGATCATGGGCAGTTTGTATTCCAGACCGACCAGATAGTCATCATAACCGTGGCCCGGGGCAATATGCACAAGGCCCGTACCGTCTTCATTAGAAACAAAATTACCCAGCACCACAGGTGATAAACGGTCGGCAAAGGGATGTTTGTATCGCAAATCAAGCAGTTCTTTACCTTTCATGGTTTCCAATACCCGAACTTCTCCCAGTTCCAGTTTCTGCGTCAAAACTTCCTTCAGATCCTCTGCAAAAATCAACAAACCTTTATTGGTTTCGGCCAGAATATAGGTCAAACCGGGATGTACGGCAACAGCCACGTTTGCCGGCAATGTCCATGGTGTTGTAGTCCAGACCAGCAGACTGACCTTTTTATGCTTTTTAAAATCAACAGTAAGAGGAAATTTAACATATATCGACGGTGACTTTTCATCATCATATTCAATCTCGGCTTCAGCCAGCGCTGTTTTGCAGTGAAAACACCAGTGAATAGGTTTTTTGCCCTGATAAATAAGATTGTTATCAGCCAGCTTGCCGAACAATTCGATTACCGCTTTTTCATATAAAGGATCAAGAGTTAAATAAGGTTTGGCAAAATCACCGAAAATACCCAGATGTTTAAACTGCTCTTTTTGCTGCTCTACATATTTCAATGCATATGCTTTACATTGGTCCCTGAATTCATCAATTTCGCTTTCCTTAATATCTTTCTTTTTTAAATCTTTAAGCAGCTGGGTCTCGATAGGTAGTCCGTGACAGTCCCAGCCGGGAACATAAGGAGAAAAATGACCTTTAAGCAAATGATATTTAACAACAATGTCCTTAAGTATTTTGTTCAGGGCATGGCCCAGATGAATATTGCCATTGGGATATGGCGGGCCGTCATGCAGAATAAAAGATTCATTACCTTTATTCTGTTCCAGACGCAGAAAATACGGGTTTTCCTTTTCCCATTTCTGAACCAGTTGCGGCTCAATCTGGGTAAGCCCGGCTTTCATGGGCATTTCCGTCTGCGGTAAATTTAAGCTGTCTTTATATGATTTCTCTGTCATGTCTTTATGGAGCTTATTATATAAAGAATCTGAAAGTCTGACCAGTTAGAAATTGATTGATAGAATTTTCCCGCCTCTCTCCGTCCTTCAGACACCTCTC
>JAQURL010000028.1:1370-32530 GCA_028715625.1 Candidatus Margulisiibacteriota bacterium
TGGAGAGGGGTTGGGGGTGAGGCGGTTGAGGTTAGCTATTATTGATTACACTCTTTATACGAAAAATCGCTTTTTTATGAATTTGCGAAATACGCGATTCGGACAGGTCCATTATCAGGCTGATTTCTTTGAGTGACAATTCCTGCTCGTAGTACAAGCTGAGGACCAGCTTTTCATTTTTAGCCAAACCTTCTATAGTTGCCGTTAAAAGCTGCGTACGTTCACTATCGATTATCGCGTCTAAATAATCATCCTCAGTAGACAAACGATCCATGACCCGCAGATTGTCATCGTCTTCCACAAAATTATCCAGTGAAACCAGGTAAGCCCCGCTGGTTTCCTCCAGCATTTTTTCCAGTTTATCCGGACTAACATGTAGAGCTAAGGCCACTTCTTCATCGGTGGGCAGCCGGTTAAACTTCTGTTCCAACTCAGTATAAACATCCATGAGTTGTTTTTGTTTACGCACAATGGTCTGACCGCCGAAACTGCTTTTGCGGATTTCATCCAGTATGGCTCCCTTAATTTTTATATAGGCATAAGTTTGAAATTTTACGTTTTTTGAAACATCAAAATGCCGCGCAGCTTCTATGAGCCCCCAGTTGCCTATACTTACGAGGTCCTCTTTATCCATACCAGAGGGCAAATGGATTTCCATGCGGGATATGACATATTTAACCAGAGCCAGGTTTTCTTCAACCAGTTTGCTAATACTGTCTTCATCGATAACGGTATTATAATGCTGGAGGGGGGTTATCATTGAGGTTTTGTGGTTTCTTTTTTCGCGGCGGCTTTTTTTATCGCAGATTTCATTACCTGATTCTCCAGTAAAGCCTCAATGGTAATAACTCCGAGCAGATTACCTAAAATGTAAAAAACGCAGAACACAAGTATGGTTCTGATTGCCAGCGTCTGATAGGACAGGTTTACAAACAACCCTTCAGCAAAAACTATAATCGAGGCAATAATGGCAAATAATGTACTGTATTTTTTAATCATGGTTCCAGCCGAAATATCGCCCGGCTATCTCAAAGAAATTTTTAAAAGTTTTATTGGTATCAGCTGTTTTATTGGTAATGCATTTACTGAGCTTTAATATTTCCAGGCTGGCGTCAGCTCCGGGATAACTCAGCACTAACGGTTTTTGCTGTTTTACTGCTATGGGCATCATCCTGTCATATTTTATAAACCCCAGATAATTTAATTCTTTAGCTAAAAATTTTTCACTGACATTAAATAAAATCTGGAAAACTCTTTTGGCATCCTGTTCGCTTTTAGCCAGATTAATTACCACGTTAATTTTGATATTACAATTGTATTGATTTACTACCTTAACAATGGCATAAGCATCAGACATGGAGGTAGGTTCCGGTGTGGATATAACAATAATTTCATCCGCGGCCAGAAGAAAATTTATAACATTGTTGCCCAATCCCGCTCCGGTATCTATAAAAATATAATCAGGTTTATGCTTAGCCTGATAAATTTCCAGCTGCTCGAAAAAACGCAATTTCTGAATTTCTGTAAGTGTAGTAAGATTGGCCATTCCGGAAACACCCGGTATGATTTTTACCTGATAAGGGCCATCAATAATAATTTCCTCAATACTTTTATTATCCAGGATCACGTGACTGATATTAAATTTGGGGATTACACCCATCATAATATCAATATTAGCTGTACCCAGATCAGCGTCAAGCACCAGGACTTTTTTACCCTGTTCCTTGGAAAGCATCAGAGCCAGGTTTAAGGTCAAATTGGTTTTGCCAACCCCTCCTTTTCCACTTGTGAAAGCAATAATTTTAGCCAAAGGTCTGGAGCTTTGTTTTTCATATTCAGCACTCATTTTTTTCATCTTTACTAGAAGACGAAGATTATCTGCCTGATCCATGTTATTCCCCCGAATAACTAATTATATCTGAAAAGATTATATTTGCTACTTTTTCCGGATAAGCGACTTCAAAATCATCCGGCACATTCTGACCGTTGGTAAAATATGTTAATTCCTTATTATATTTGGATACCATATCCACAATAATCCCGCAGGATTCTGTCTCGTCCAGCTTGGTTATAATTATCTTGTTGCCACCCAAAACTTCGTATTTTCTGATTGTATTATAAATATCTTTTGGCTTAGCGGTAGCGCTGACCACGAGATGGGTGTCTATAAACGAATTCTTTAAAAACTTTTTAAGTTCCAGTATCTGTTCGTTATTTTTCGGAGAACGACCGGCAGTATCAATGAGGATGAGGTCTGCGGATTTAAATTTTCTCAGAACTTTGGAAAAATCCTCCAGATTAAAGACAACTTCCAGCGGTATACCGATAATGTTAGCATAGTTCCTGAGCTGCTCTATAGCTGCGATCCTGAAAGTATCGATTGTGATCAGAGCTACATTTTTTTTCTGGATCAGGCTGAAATTTGCAGCCATCTTGGCTATGGTTGTGGTTTTTCCAACTCCGGTGGGTCCAACCAGCGCCACAATTTTTTTGCTGTTTTCACTTTCCAGGTCCAGAGGATAAACCGTGCCGAGCATGGAAGTAATTTTTTGTTTGATATAGGTAAAAATTTTATTGCTGTTTTCCAGTTCCTGTCCTTTGAAATTGGTCTCCACTTCCTGCAGGATATTGATAATTGTATCTTCGGCAATACCAAGATGTTCCAAGGTTTTATAATAGAGTATAAGCTTGGGAGAAATCATGGGGTGCGGAGAATTAGCCACCTTTTTCATGATAATATTCAAGGTATCCTTGATATCTTCCATTTCCTTGGAAAGAAAACTTACCTTCTTTTCCAGACTGGAGGTAATTGGCATGGATTCTTCTGATTTTTCTACGACCTTGGGAGTAAAAATAGATTCGACGGTACGCGTGCCCGGGTCTTTTTCCTTAACCCTGGCGCTTAATGGTGTAATCTTCGGAATAAAGGGCTCGTTTTTCTGCTCCTCCTGCTCCATGATATTTATATCCACACCGGCCATTACTTCAACCATTTCTTTGCCGAAGAAACCGAATAGTCCGCCTTTATTAATTGTACGGGAATGAAGGATAATGGCATCAGCGCCGAAATCCTTCTTGATCATTTTGATAGCCTCTTTCATATCCTGGGCTTCGTACTTTTTAATTCTCATCGGGCATCCTCACTAATCCTAACGCCTGGATTTCAACATCAGACACTATTTCATTATACGCCAATACAATTAAATTAGGAAATGACCTGGTTGTCAACTTTTTAAAATGGGGCCGAACGCTTGATGAACAGACTATAATCGGCTGATACCCGAGGTTCGTAATTTTGTCGGTCTCTTCCAATAAAAGCGTGAACATTTTCTGTATAAAAACCGGATCCAAAGAAGTAAAAGCACCCTGATCTGTATATTGAATAGAGTCGGCTATTTTTTGTTCCAGCGTTGGGTCCAGCGTAATAGCGGCAATAACTCCCTTGGGTGTCTGGTACATTTTGGTAATAACCCGGGCCAATCCCTGTCGGCAATAAGAAGTTAAAGCATCAATATTTTTATTTACTTTGGCATTATCCGCCAATATTTCCAGAATGGTCACCAGATTTCTTATCGGTATCCGCTCTTTGAGCAGGTTATGCAATACCTTCTGGATATCTCCAAGCCCCATCAAAGTGGGAGTAAGCTCATCAACCACAGTCGGATATTGTTTTTTAACATTATCCAGCAACAGCTTTACCTCTTGTCTACCCAACAGGTCAGCGGCATGCGTACGGATTACCTCGGTAATATGGGTAATAATGACAGATGCGGCATCAACTACTGTGTAACCTGAAATCTGGGCTCGTTCCTTGTCAGCTTCGGTTATCCAGAGAGCGGGCAATCCGAAGGTCGGCTCCACCGTATCAAACCCGGAAATTCGTTCTGTAACATTTCCCGGGTTCATGGCCAGATACCTGTCTATCATCAGTTCACCTCTGGCAACTTCCGCTCCTTTTATTTTTATTACATAATTGTTGGGTTTTAAGGAAATATTGTCTCTTATACGTATGGGCGGGACCACTATTCCCAGCTCCGAAGCCATTTTTTTTCGCATGGAAGTAATGTTATCCAATAGCGACCCTCCCTGTTTGGGATCAACCATGGGTATCATGCCGTAACCGATTTCCATTTCCATTACGTCGGATTGCAACGCGGGAATAATTTTTTCAGGAGGAGGCGCCGCTTCCTGTTTTTTTTGCTGTTCTTCCTTGGCCAGAACTTCCATTTCTTTTTGTTTAACATTATTTATGTTGTATCCCAGATAACCGAAAAGGCCGGACAGCAATAAAAATTGAATAATGGGCATACCCGGAATAAACGCTGCGAAAAAGGATAATCCGGAAGAAACATACATTACCCGCTGGTGCGAGAAAAGTTGTTTACCCAGATCTTCAGCCAGACTCTTATCCGAGGCCGCTTTGGTAACTATAATGCCTGTCGCCGAAGAAATAAGCAGCGCCGGTATCTGCAATACGATACCTGCGCCGACTGTTAACAAAGTGTAAGTTTGCAGAGCCTGCATAATGGTCATACCCAGTTGCAGCATACCGATAATAAAACCACCCAGAATATTTACAATGATAATAATTATGGCAGCGATAGCATCGCCTCTTATAAATTTGGTTGCACCGTCCATAGCCCCGTAAAAATCGGCTTCTCTGGCAATATCGATTCGTTTCTGCTTGGCAGTAGCTTCATCGATAATTCCGGCGTTCAAATCCGCATCAATAGACATCTGTTTACCGGGCATGGCATCCAGGGTGAACCTGGCCGCTACTTCAGCGACACGCTGGGCACCACCGGTAATTACTACAAATTGAATAATTACCAGTACCGTAAAGATAACGATGCCGACAATGTAGTTGCCCCCCACTACGAACTGACCGAAAGTTTGCACTATACTTCCGGCATTGGCTGTCAGCAGCAGTGATCTGGTCACCAGAATTCCCAGCGCCAGCCGAAACAGAGTTACTATGAGCAGAAATGTTGGGAAAACACTGAACTGCAGGGCTGTTTGCACGTACATGGTCACCAGCAAAATCAATACCGATAAGGTAAAATTAAATGATACAAATAAATCCACAAGTATGGGAGGAAGCGGTACAAGCAGCATTATAAGTACTACAAGCACTCCGCCTATCAAATAAAAATCATTGGAAAAAGATGTGCGTCGTTCTGCCATTTTAGCTCCGGTTTTATTATACTAAACTTTTAGAGGTACGGCTATTTGAGAAGTGAGATGGTGAATCGTGAAGCGTGAAGCGTGAAAAGTGAAAAGTGAAGCGTGAAAAGTGAAGGGTGACTCGACTCACCTGTTAAACGATTACTCAATTCAACCTTAAACCTTAAGCCCTCAACTTACCACCTAACACTTACCACTTATCACTTATCAATACCCCTCTGGATCCCCGATCGAGTCGGGGATGACACCGGTTAATAATAAAAAACCATGGACATAATAAATTGACACAAATTGTTTACTTCAAATATTACCTTAAGTAAACATAAAAATATTGATTTTATTCACCCACTAAAATATAATGAAATAAATTTGATTCATTGACGATAATATTATACAAGTTTTATTGTTTAAAATCAGTTTAAGTCGAAAGTGGGTGGATTATGAGTACTAGCTTGTATGTAGGGAACCTTCCCTGGGATGTTTCCGAAGAAGAGTTAACCCGATTATTTAAAGATATAAGCCAGGTAGATGAAGTTCGTGCCAAAATAGAACTTGATCAACTGACCGGGAAGTCGAGGGGGTTTGGATTCATAGAAGTTCCTGATGATAAAATAGAAGATGTTATTCAAAAAATGCATGGATTTGAATTAGGTGGCAGGGAGATAATTGTCAACTAACCACTCTCTTCTGAGAAAATACCTGACTACAAAACGTTTTAAACACTCTCTGGAAGTTGCCAGAATATCTCAAAAAATTGCTGAATATTATAATTATAAAAAACCTGAAAATGCCTACATAGCCGGACTTTACCACGATATTGCCAAGGACATGAGTACAGAAGAGTTACTGGCTACTGGTAAAAAATACAAATACAGATTCACTTCCTGCGAGCTTAATTCTCCGGCCACTCTACATGCTCCTGTAAGCATGCTTATAACCAAATATGAACTGGACATAACCGACAGGGATATATTAATGGCCATCAAATATCACACTACCGGAAGAATGAAAATGTCCCTACTGGAAAAAATTGTTTACCTGGCTGATATTGTGGAAATCGGGAAAAAAATAGATCACGCCCTGATAGTAAAAAAACTGGTTTATTCGAATATTAACGAAGCTGTAAAGATAACTGCCAGAGAAACGCTGAAGCACCTGCTGGAAAAAGAAAAAGTAATCTGCACCAAATCCTTACAATGCTACAACTATTATTCGATGCTTGCCGACTGACCGCTTACTTGTTTCCTTAAATAAAGTAAGGTTGCGTTCGGAGGATAATCAAGCCGGAGTACGATATTATACGTCCGGCTTATTCTTTAGTTACTGTTTAACCGCTGACGCAAAATTCTGCAGAGAAGTTTCCAGAGTTTTGCTTACACTGCCTGTACCTATTGCGGTTAAGGAAGCGATAGTTTCTTTCATCATAGATAAATATGTCTGCATCATGAACAGTTGTCCAGGGTCTTCAAAGGCTTCGCTGTTCGATGATAAATAATTGGCCAGGTCCAGCATGGAATTATATAAACCGTCGATTGTTCGCCCCAGATTGGAAATAGTACCATGCACAGTTCCGGACTTATCCATATCTTTGGGCCGATTAAGCTCAACAGCCATCTTGAATGCCCCTTCAATACCACTGGCATCGAAAGCTGCATCAATCAATGGTATATGATCTTTAGAGCCTACAACTTTTAATATAGCTAAATACTCAGTATCGCTTGTACCGTCAGCACCGTCATTAAAATGCACCATCTTATTATTCAGATGGTCCACAGCCTCCGACGAACTGCAATTGGAAATAGTAAATTCGACTGCGTCACAAGTTCCGGAATAATTTGTATAGGAATTAGTTATAGTAATTGTGGCGCTGCTGTCTGCTGAAATACCCAGGTAAGCTTTTAAAGCCTCGGCCTGCTGGTCTTTGCTGAGCTGGCACCAATCCCTGCCCTCAAACTCTGTCCCTGCCAGTATTTGCGAATAATCTAAATTACTTACGATCCCTTCTTTAGAAACTGTTGTCATTTTATTCCTCCCTTTTTTATTTAATCAACTATACTAGTCGGTCGAATAACCCATTTTTTCCATTTCTTCTTTATTGGTAGTCTTGGCAGCCTTTGCCATTTCCGCTTTTATCGGAGCCAGAAAGAATCCTTGCATAAAGTTCTCAAATGTCGCTCTGGCGCTAAGATCTGACAGGTTCTTATTAGCTATGGAATCCAGACTGCTTATTGTAGCGGAACAGCCTGAGTAAGAACCATAATTGGACTTAAAAGTACTTATCAAACTGTTCAATTCCGCATATTGAGTCGAAACAGTTGTGTCATTTTTATTTTTACTGTCTGTTTTTTTCATTGTTTCCACGAGGGCTTTTATCTTTTCTTTAATAACCTCCAGGTCTTTTCCAGCGTTGCCATATGCGTCTATTTGCGCGGAAGTCATGTTTTTTTTCTCCGCATCCGTTAAAGCACCCACAGATAAACCATCTACACTGCTGTCGATATCTTTCACTTGTTCGCTTACATGGTCCAAACTTTTAGAATACTGGTACCATGATGATCCATCATAATTCTCTTTATAAAAAGGATTGGTTGTAGATTTTATAGTGGCACTGGTAAATGTTCCACCGATACCCACTGCCATTTCTAAATCTGTAACCGAGATACTACTTGTATCCCCGTCGTAACCAGCTATGGACGATGCATATTTTGAGCTCATATTTGTAATCTCCGAGGTCAGCTCTGATAACTGTTCACTGCTCATGGATTCCAGATCCCCGGAAATAGTTCTCATCTGACCGGTGTTGCTATCCATATATTTAAAGTTTACGCTTGTCATTTTTCCCCCTTATAAATAACTCACTATTAATATCGCCGTTTTTACTTCCGATTATGTATTCTATTTTTCTGTTTTATTCCAACACAAAAAAAGAATGAATAAAATTCCATTTTTTTGGCGATACTATAGATACAGAAGGGCAAGGATAAAATATGGGCTGTCATGCTGAGCCTGCTTGCCGCGCTGAAGCTTTAGCGTAGGTGGGACGAAGCATGACTCACAGTGCGATAGTCAACCTTCCCTTCGACTATGCTCAGGGCAGGCCAGGCTCAGGATGACACTATCATTCATTTTCGGACTGGCGCGAAGAAAACCCTTCGCTCGAAATAACGTTGGACTATGGAGAATTAATTGGAAATAAGCAGTAATATTAACGCTTCAATTATCAATCCGAATATCAGCCAGGATCCGATATTCCCTGAAAAATCTGCTACATCTACCGGTAACGCGCAGATCAAACAGCATCCGGGAACGCAAAAAACATTCAGCCAACAATTCAAGGAAGTAGCGCAGAATTCCGAAGAAAATAACCAGCAACAAACCGTTGAAACGGAAATAAGCGTCCAACAACACGATAGCAAAAACCTAACCGCTCAATCTTTTAATCAACTTCAAAAAATAAAAGACATTAATATCTTGAAAGACTCGCCTTTGCCGGAACTGCCTGAAAGTTTCGCTGAATATCTAACACCTAATAACAATCTGAAAAAACTGCAAAGACAAAGCGACGACATGAAAAAAGAACTGGAACAAAAGTTGCTGGGAGAAAAAGGCGATCCTGTTCTGAAAAGCATGATTACCGGGGCTAACACCCAGTTATTTGCGCGCTGGTTGAAAAAGGTAATCCTGCAACAAAAAGACGCCGAGGAACTGGAGACCGAAGAAACAGAAAAAAGAGAAGAAACCCAAGCGGCTTCAAAAACAAAAGCTGGCGATACCAAGCCACAGGGCAATATTTCCAAACAGCAATTCTTGTTTTCCTTAAATCTGCGTTCATCAATTAAATTTTTGAAAAACCTTAAATCCTTTAATAAAAGATTCCTGCCGGAAATGGTCATTTACGACGAAGAATCCGGTTTTGTAAACAGCACCAAAACACTGGAATGTTTGGGTTGGCAGGATATCGCCACTATGACCAATACGTTTTATAACCAATTGTCTCTGGAAAATATAAAAAAAATCATGCAGGTACAGCAAATTATTGAAGAAGCCTCTAGTGAGGGTCTGGACCTGTTTAAGGCCAAACATCCTGTCCTTAATGATATGCTAAATTATATCGCTGTTGAAAAGTTAACCGGCGAACTTACCGTACTTAATACTCTGGAAGAACTTGCCAAACTGAAACTGGATGATAATGTTTTGTCTGTAAAGCAGGTGGCTGAATAGTTATGAGCGGAGCAATTAATCAGGTAACCAATCAGATTAACGTAACACTCGGTCAGCAGGCTGTTGAAAAAAAGGAAGAAGCAAAACAGGATAAAGCTCAGGTCAAGATGCAGACCGATTATGATAATTTGCAAATCGATCGTGAAACAGTGGAAATAAGCAAGGAAAACCCTCTGAAAACCGATAAAGACGGTGGCCGGGACCTGAAAAACATGAGGTCTGAAGAAACTGAGGAAAACAAGCTCAAAGATCTGATAAAAGACTCTATCGAGCATGATCAGTTTATGGACAACAACGAGTATGTTTTACTCTGTAACAACATAATGCAGGGGAACCTGGCAGATTTTAATAAACTGGAAAAAAATAAAAAAATAGAGTTTCTGATAAAACTTTATAAAGACCCTGACCCGCAATCGGAAAGAGTTCTGGATACCATTCTGCCCTTTGTGGGAGTAGCCCTGATCAGCATTTCCTTTAATTTCTGCGCTACAAACTTTATTAATACTAATAAAAAAATCGCTTTATTAAAAAGACTTGCCCCGGAACAAAACTTAAAAGCCGATGAGTCTATTATCAGGTTACTGTTGAATTCAGATGAAAATGTGATCAGCGGTTGCCCTCTGGACACCCTTTTGTCCCTAAGGCAAAAAGAACATCTAGGGAATAGCTATTACAACCAGTTGCTAAAAAATAACAATGGCAAACTAAGCAAGGCGGATTTTAAAAAACTTTCCTTTCTTTCGGTCAAAATCACCACAATATGTTATGCCTATTACGCGGACGCGACAAATAATTTGATAAACAAGGTCCTTTCCAAAAACATAATGCTCAGCAAGGAAGCCCTTTCTCAACTTAAAGGTTTATCCAGAGACCAAATCAATGATATTTTGAATAAACTCAGAGATTCGGGACTCGTGCTGCCTAATTACAAAATTACACAAGGACTGTCTTATGATGAAATGAAGAAAAACATCAAAGATATAATAATGGAAACAACCGGGCTGAAAAATGCTGTTAAAGCTGAATTGGCTAATTCATAGCTTCTTTTTCGATTTCAAAAATTCTTTTATGTTCTTCAACCACAAAATTGTCCGTCATTTGTGAAATATAATCCGCTATGACCCTTTTCTGGTTTTCACCATTTTCGATTTTTTGGAAATCTGTTTTGGGCATAAGTTCGGGATTGGTATTAAATTGATCAAAAAGGTCCTTAATAAATCTTTTGCCTTTGATAGACATCCGTAGAACCCGGTAATCATTATAAAATCTGCTATATAAAAATGTTTGCAGATCTATTACTCTTTTTTTGAATCCGGCTGAATAATCCACAATCCTTTCATCACTGGAATATACATCCTGCAAAGTTTTAATATTCAGGTCTTTTATGCGTTTGGTGGAATAATGGACAGCCTCCAGTACCATAAGATTTATCAGGTATCTGACATTAAGGAACCTTATCTGTTCCGCATTAAAATTCTTGTACTGATGCTCGTTACTTATTTGCGCCTCGCGCCATAAGTCCACCTCTGTTACCAATTCGTCCATATTTAATATGCCGGAGGCAATACCATCATCCAGATCGTGGTTCACATAGGCCAGCTGATCTGCCAGGTTCACAACCTGTGCTTCCAGGGAGGGATGCACAATATCTTTTTCCAGCGTATTGGCCGGATGATCAAAAGGCGTAAAGTGTTTCATCAGGCCGTCCAGTACTTCCTGGCTCAGATTCAAACCCGGGAAATCGGGATATTTATTTTCCAGCAGTTCTACAATCCGTTTACTTTGTAAATTGTGTTCAAACCCGCCTGCGTCCTGTAAAAGATCATCCAATTGTTCTTCGCCGGCATGCCCGAATGGTGTGTGCCCCAGATCGTGGGCCAGAGAAATGGATTCAACCAGGTCTTCATTTATACCCAGCATTCTGGCAATATGCCTGGCTATCTGTGCTACTTCCAGAGTATGCGATAATCTGGTCCGATAATGGTCACCTTCAAAAATCACAAATACCTGCGTTTTATATTTCAATCTGCGAAAAGCTTTGGAGTGCACTATCCGATCGCGGTCGCGTTGGAACACAGTCCTGTATTGATCTGCTTCCTCAGCAAATTTTCGCCCTTTGGAAAACTTGGAAATCACCGCATAGGGTTTAAAATTTTTCTGCTCAAGGTTCTCGTAGTATTTACGATCATTTATCATGGGGTTTTCGTTCCAGCGCACCGATGGAAGTCTTTAAAAGATCGATAGAAGACTTCTTTAGTAAACCCGGGTTGATCTCCACCATATTAAAGTATATTTTTTTCAGATATTCCAAGGTTTCATCATTACCGAAAACAGTGCACAAATATAAAGCAGGGCCTATATACTCCAGCTTTTCTCTGGTGTCGGTTTCTGCCAAAATGTCATTTAATAAATTTTGCAAATCCGGATATTTATTTATATACAGATAGTATAAAATCGAAACCTTTTCCAGATAACGCCCGTTATCAGCAATATAACGTTCCAGTCCTGATCCCAGTTGTTTATCATAAGGACTTAGCATACTTGTTTTGATCAGCTCCTCGTAGCGGCCGTTTTGCAAAAGTTCCTTCTGTATTTCCGCCGGTCTGGTCAGGGTTAAAAGTTTCAACGCGAAGATATCGTCAGGGTTCTGGTTCCATTTGATTTTTAAAAAGTGAGACAAATCACTTTTACCATCAAGATATTTCAGAATTGTTCCTATATCTTCCCAGGCATAAATCTTCTGCAGCTTATCCTTCAATAAACTAAGGAGTTTCTGACACTGCATTGTTTTATTAGTGAAACTCTCTTTGATAAAAAAATTACCCACGGGATCCCGGCCGAAAACCTCGGGTAAATAAATTCGATAGCTCAAATTCAAGTCCAGGATTGCTGTACTTACCTGACTGCCCATATATTCTATCGCAGTTGAAACGACCTCACAATCAAGCACAACAATAATATCCCCGTCCGTCAGATTTATAACAGGACCGGTGCCGTTTTTATAGGTAATCGCGGTTTTGGCGGTTGTTACTTTTTGTGAAAAAATTTGTTTCAGCTCGTCGGTAATCTCACATGCTCTGAGCTTATACCAGAGTTTATCATTCGCACCCTGATCTTTATTCTGAACATAAAAAACCATCTTTTTATTCGGTTTATTGTAAAATTCTTTCAGAGATTCAGGTCGCAGTTTGTAAAAACTGTCCAGTTCCGAAAAAAATTCAGCGGGCCTGGCATTCTTTTTGATCTGTTTATCAGTATATTGATATATATAAGATGTTTTAAAAAGAGGCTGGATAAATGAATGTGAATCGTCTGAAGTTTCGCTATAAAGTGACCAACTGGCAAATAGTAATAAAAAAAATATCCATCTCATGAAATAATCAAGCACGAAAGAAACTAGTTCTCACGTATGGCTACATTTACAAAAATTTCGCCCAGGTCAGTATTAATAGGAACTATAATGGCTTCACTGAGCATGCTGGAATCATAAAGCTCCAGATCCTGCCCGGTAAATATTGTCGGCGCGGATATATCCAGGTTCTTGCCGTTATTATTCAGGATAGTAATCGCTCCGCCGCAAATCATATTAGCCATTTCATTAATTGTGGAACTTACCATATAATCGAAAGTTTCAAATTTTTCGCCGTTCATGGAACTGGCGATATTAACCGCAGTCTGTTTTAACATATCAAACACTACCCGGCCTTCTACATCTCCGGTTATACCGATTAATGAAGCGCAGCCTTTGGTGATCATAGGAGTATTTCTTTTGATCAGCTGCCCTCTTGTAACCTTGATATCCGGGATAACTTCCTTTAATACGTTGCTGATGGCAACCAGAAACGGGTTTATATATTCAACATTCATTATTAAATGTCCTCCTTAAGAGTATACCTTGTTAATCTTTTTCCACAACCCAACGAATAATATCAAATACTTTTTCCTGTTTAAACGGTTTCACTACAAAGTGTTTAGCTCCAAGCATTATAGCTTGTTTTACTTTATCTTTATCACCTAACGCGCTGACCATAATCACTTTCATCCGCGGGTTTATTTTCAGTAATTCAGGTAATGCGGACAACCCGTCTTTCTTCGGCATGGAAATATCCAGGGTCAAAACATCTATCTGCGCACCGATTCCGGCGACTTTAGTAATGGCGTCTTCACCGTCGGTGGCAGAACCTATAACCGCACAGCCGAAACTCTCCAGCATGCGCTGAATAGTCTTAATCATAAAGGCAGAATCATCAACAATAAAAGCATTGATGGGGTTACCATTATCTTTTGTGCCGATATACATTTTTTCTGCGTTACCGTTAATTATCATTTGGACCCCCTATTCATGCACATAATGATTACATACTCCTTTACTATTTTATTACTAATTCCTTAATTTTATCAACAATCTTATTTAAAGGCAAAACAAAATTAATATTACCTTTATTAATTGCAGCTTTCGGCATGCCGAATATAACACAACTTTCTTCATCCTGGGCAATAGTTTTACCGGAATATTGCTTGATAAGACCGATATTTTCCGAACCGTCGTTGCCCATACCGGTCATAATTATACCGATAGAGTTGCTTTTTGCCGCTTCTGCCACAAAATAAAACAAGGTTTCAGCGCTGGGTCTGAAACCGCCTACTTTGGCATAGGAATCCAGTTTGATTTTCATAGTATTCCGACCCTCTTCTTTTATCCTGAAATGTTTGTCGCCGGGAATGATATAAACATAACCGCGCTCAATTACATCTTCATCCTCAGCTTCTTTAATATTCATTTTGGAAATATCATTCAATCTTTCGGCCAAAACTTTGGTAAAAGTACTGGGCATGTGCTGCACAATGATCACCGCAGCGTTCAGATCATCAGGCAGAACAGGTATGATCTGGTTCAAAGCACTAGGCCCTCCTGTAGAGATTCCAATGGCGACCAGGCTGAAATCCAGTTGAACATTGCCCTTTGGCTCCCAGTTGGATTCCTTCACGTGCTGCCGGAATTGTTCTTTGGTAATATTATCTCGGTCGACTACCGCATATGTGGTGGTTGCCAGTTTTTCAGCCTGAGGAGATGTCGCTTCTTTTTTAACAGCCAGCTGAATTTTTTGCAGAAGCTCCAGTTTCAGACGATCATGGCTGGTCAAATCAAAAGCGTCATCCGGTTTTTGTATCCAGTCAATGGCTCCCAGTTCCAGCGATTTGATAGTAATATCAGCCCCTTTTCGGGTTAAAGCGCTGACCATTATAACCGGGATATTGTAACGTTTTTTTATTATGCTCAGTGTTTCCAGGCCGTTCATCCTGGGCATTTCCACATCCAGAGTAATAACATCAGGTTTATAGGTTGTTAATATTGACAATGCCGCAGCGCCGTCATTGGCCATTTTTACTGTTCCTATATTTTCATCCGCAGATAAAACGCGATTCAAATATGTTCTGATAAATAAAGAATCATCTACAATTAAAACATTTATTTTGGAAGACATTTATATATCCCCTGTACGACTTTTTCAATCAGCGTAGACACGTCAATAATCAGGGCTACTGTTCCGTCCCCCAGGATAGAAGCCCCGGCAATACCCGGTGAATCCACCAGGCTGTTATCCAGTGATTTTATTACCACTTCCTGTTCTCCGATCAGATCATCAACTACAAAGCCGATACGGTTATTGTTAATTCCAACTATAACCACCTGCACCTTGTCTTTTTTGCGATTATCATTGCCCAGCGCGAAAACTTCATCCATACGCAGGATATTAATAACATCATTCCTGAGACGGATGGCTTCCATTTTGGCAATCTTGGAAATATCTTTTTTGGTTACCTCCACTATTTCTATAACATTGACCAAAGGTATAGCGTATACACATTTGGTCACTCTGGTTAATAATGTGGAAATTATGGCCAGAGTTAAGGGCAGTTTAATAATAAAAGTACTGCCTTTACCTTTTTCCGTGATTATTTCTATAATACCGTTCAGCCTGTCTACATTTTTCTTGACCACATCCATGCCCACACCGCGGCCCGATACTTCGGTAACAACCTCCGCGGTGGAAAATCCGGGGGCGAAAATCAGGTTAAGGATATCCTTTTCCTGCATATTCTTGGCATCATCTTCTGTAATCAGACCTTTGGAAAGCGCTTTTTCCCTGATTACAGCAACATCAATACCTTTACCGTCATCCTGAATTTCTATGATAATTGAACTCCCCTGGTGATAAGCACGCAGAGTAATCTTGCCTTCTTCTTTTTTGCCGTTCTTCCTGCGTTCAGTCGTGGTTTCGATGCCATGATCTACCGCGTTCCTTACCAGATGCATCAAGGGATCGTTGATTTCTTCAACAACCGACTTGTCCAGTTCCGTATCTTTACCTTCTATAACCAGATTAATTTTTTTATCCAGTTTTCTGGCCAGGTCCCGCACAACCCGTGAGAACTTGGTGAAGACCAGATCTATAGGTACCATCCTGAGCTGCATTATGCCTTCCTGCAATTCATTGGTAATACGCATCAGCTGGACTACAGTATCTTTTAATTCGCTAATTTTATTGTTGCGACCGAAAATTTTTACCATATCGGATTCTATCTGCACAAAACGGGCCTTATTAATAACCAGCTCACCGGCCAGATTTAAAAGTCCGTCTATTTTCTGACTATCAACCCGTAACGTGGTTGAAGAACTCTTGCGCATATGATCGTTATCTTTAACAACCATCTGACCTTTAGAAGCATCTTCAACTTTTTCGTTGTCTTCCTCTTCAGGCTCTTCTTCTATTACTTCATCCTCTCCCAAAGCTTCTTCTACAACAGGTTCAACAATTTTCTCGATAACCGGCGCAGCTACAGGTTTTGCTTCCTGCTTTACCGGGGCCGGAGCGACTTTTTCAGGTTGTTTTACAGTAGCGGCGGCAGGTGCATCGTCAACAAACATCAACGGAGTGATTTCTATTTTCTCAACCTCGGGCATGTTCATTTCTTTTTTTATTTCATCAAGGGGAACTATGGAAGAAAATATAACATTAACCTCTTTCAATTCGTCATCTTCCAAGTCATCTTCCAGAGGATTGGAAACAATTATTTCTCCCAATTCCTTAATCTTGTTAAAGAGCATAAACATAAACAGGGAAACCACATCACAGGAATCGCCGATTTTTATAAAGGCTCCATAAATAGGGTTACCCTCTTTTTTAACAATTTCGAAAAGTTTTATTTCATCTTCGTCCATCGTTCTGCCCAGGAACGCTTCCAGAGAATCCAGAGAATCCAAAGAATTGGCGGGTTGTGCCTCGACAACCGGTTCCGGCGTTGCTACAGGTTCTGTTTTCACAGGTGCGGGCGTTTCTTCTTTAACACTTTCAGCTTTTTTCTTTTTATCTTTTTTGTCGGGTTTATTTTTGGCTTTACCTTCATTCTCCAGAATTGTTTTTAACTTTTTGGAAACAGCCTCAATATCGGTATTAAATACTCCGCTGTCCACTTCGCCCATCAGCTCCATCAATACGTCCAGGGCTTCAAACATAACATCAAGGTGGGCGGAGGTTAAAGCCAGTTTTTTGTCGCGGATCAAATCAAAAATATTTTCCAGGCCGTGAGTAAGCTCCATCATTTTGGCGAAACCCACCAAGCCCGAACCGCCTTTGAGAGTATGCGCGGCCCTAAAAACCTCGTTGATTATTTCTTCGTTATTTTTATCTTTTTCCAGAGCCAGAAGACCGTCATTTAATATTCTGATCTGATCTTCGGCTTCATCAATAAAATCCTGGATGTTTATATCAAAATTCATTTATCCCCTCATGATTTTTTTATAAATGAATTGTCTTACGAACCGACTAAACTTACATTTGTATCATTAATTTTCGTAAGGTCCAGAAGGATGACCAGCATTTCCTGTACCTTGCCCACGCCCTTTATATAATTGGAATCGATTCCCCCTACAATTGGCGATGGCGGTTCGACCAAACTTGCCGGTAAACGTAAAACTTTCGAGACACCGTCCACAATCATGCCCATGATCTTGCTTTCTATTTCCACAACAATAATCCTGGTATCTTTTGTTTCTTCCTGAACAGGCAAATTAAAGCGTTTACGCAAGTCGATAACCGGGATCACTTTACCGCGCAAATTGATTACACCTTCCACATAGTCCGCTGTACGGGGAATTTCAGTGATAACCTGCATTCTGATAATTTCCTGAACTGCCAGGATGTCTATGCCGTAAACTTCCTCACCCAGAAAAAAAGTAACCAGTTGAAAAATATCTTCTTCAGACGCTAACAAATCGGTTTCATTAACGGCTTTTTCAATCATATCTTTTTTCATTTCGCACCCCTTTTGAAACTATACTTTTTGATTTCAGAAAATTATATGATAACCCCTCTTTTGGCAGCTATGATTGCCACTTACTAAGAATTGTATGCGGACAAAACTATTAAGTCAATAATTTCGGGAATAGATATACCTATTTTTTTTGTTTTAATAAAGATTGAATAAAAGCCTTGGAATGTTCGGTCGGATTCTCAGTCAGGAGTAAGGATAAACTCTGCAACAGACGTTCGGGTGTATCGATATTGTCAACCTGAATAATTGTCTTTTTTGAGGTATATGTTTTGTTTATTTTAAAAATCCTGTCACCCTTCACCGCGATCATGGGTAAATGCGTAATAACGATTAATTGTCGCTGAGCACTCATGTTTTTTAATACCTCTCCCATTTTGAAAGCTATATCCCCGCTGACACCGGAATCTATTTCATCAAAAATATAGGTAGATATGGGCGAAGCTTTGAGCAAGGCGGCTTTCAGGGCCAGCATAACTCTGGAAGTTTCGCCGCCGGATAATTTGTTTAAAGCGTAAAAATGGCTGCCTACATTCACCCTGATCAGAAATTCAAAAACATCGGCACCATGTTCATCGAACCCTTCTTTGGCAATAAAAGACGCTGAAAGCTCGGTCTTGTCCAGTTTCAACTGTTGAAGATGAGTTTTGATCAGGGCCATCACTCTTTCAGCTACAGCCTTACGCTTTTCTGTCAGAGCCCCGGCCTTGCTTTTCAAATTCTTTTCCAATTCATCTGTTTGCTTTTGGGCTTTCAGGAACAGGGCTTTATATTCATCCTGATTAACTAATTTCTCTTCCAGTTCTTTGTAATACCCGATAATTCCGGACAGGTCCCGGCTGTATTTTCTTTTGATATTTTCCAGTTCTTCCAGACGGGTTTCTATCTGCAGAATGCTTTGTTCGTCTATATCCTGGAATTTTTTTTCGATTTTGGCCAGTTGCCAGGAAAAATCCTCGGCTTGCTGCAAATGCTCATTCAGTTTTTGCGAGAAAGCCTGCATTTCAGGCGCGGCAGCCTGAACAGTTCCCACTTCATGTAACGCCTTCTTCAGCAGAGAATAGGAATCTTCCAGGTTTTCTTTTATTTTATTAAATCTTTCACTCAATTCCAGCGCATTCTTATGGAATTTTAATTGTTCGAACAATTCGTTGTCTTCGTTAACTCGCGGATTGATCTTTTTTATTTCCTCAATTTTAAATTTATAAAAATCCAGGTCTGAGTCGGAAATAATAGATCCCCTGTACTTCTTCAGCTGCTCATTCTGCTGTTGATAATCAGCGTATAAAAGCCTGTATTCCTTAAGTGCGGCGAGCTCCTTTTCATCCATGAATTTTTCCAGAATAGTCAGCTGATTGCCGCGCAGCAAATCGAAGTTGTTTTGCGAATGCACGTCCAGAAGTTCAGGAAACATAGCCTTAACTTTTTTCTGGCTCATGATCTCGTTATTAACTTTAAAAGTAATCTTGTCGGCTATATCTATAAAAAGTTTAATATCAGCCCTGGGATGTTTCGGATCGGAAAGGTACAGTTCTATCTGCGCTTTATCGGCAGCTTTGCCGATCACATCCGGCCCAGGCTGAAAACCCAGGGGAATGGATAGAATATTCACAAGCAGGCTTTTGCCAACGCCCGATTCACCGATAATAATATTTAATCCCGGTCCGAATTCCAGCACGGCGTTTTCAATAAACAAATAATTCCTGATGATTAATTTTTTAAGCATGCGAAAAATTAAATCTTGCCGCTCCAGTTCAGTTTGTTCCTAAGACCGTCTATAAAACTCTGACGGCTGAAACGCACAAACCTTACTTCTCTTTTGGAAAAACTTACCTGGATTTTTTCCTCTTTCACATTGCAGGTTTCCCGACCGTCAATCATGGCGTAAATGTCCGGGCCTTTGGGCCTGATGGTGATCACGTCCCCGGCAGATACTACCAGCGACCTGACTGTGAGCGCGTGCGAACATATAGGAGTAATGGTAATCACTTCCGTGTCCGGAAAAATTATCGGCCCGCCCGCGGACAGATTATAGGCCGTGGAACCCGTGGGTGTAGAAACAATCAACCCGTCGGCTTTATAATTGGTCAGGTACATATCATTCAAATATACTTCCAGTTCCATCATCTTGATATGGCTGCTTTTCAGGGCCAGTTCATTTAAAGCGTAAGAGGTTTGTTTTTCCATTTTTATTTTTAAAAAGTTGCGTTTATCAGTGGAAAATTCTCCGCTAAAAAATTTCTTCAGCGCCTCGCCCAGCTGCTCCAGAGCTATTTCCGAGAGAAATCCCAGATAGCCTTTGCTGATGCCCAGAACAAACAAATTATTTCTGGCCGCGACCAGCGATCCTCGCAAAATTGTGCCGACGCCTCCCAGGGTCAGCAATACCTTGCAACCTTTCAGAACTTTTTCCTCGTCTTCTTTATAAAAAACCATATCCAGACCGGCTTTACCCAGAATGCCGCTAATTTTCCTGATTTCAGGCGCGAATTTTTTCTGATTTTCAGGAGAAACAAATAAGGCTACTTTATTGCGTTTCATGGTAAAAAACCTCCGCTCTGCCCCAGGAAAACAAAAATTTTTCAGACCCCAGAAGCCGGAAATGTTTGTCGTCTACAGGCTGCGACAAAGTGAGTACGATACTGCCCTTTTTTAATTCGCTTATCATTTTCGCAGTGATCTCATTTCTCATTTTCTTGTTAAATGTTGTCCAGGCTAGAAAAATTATACCATAAGCAGCCAGCGAATAATCAAAAAAATTACCGGACTCGATAACTGTTTTTTCGGACTTCAAGGCTTTATTGATAAACATGGCTTTGCGCACAAATTTTTCATTCATTTCTATACCGGCAGCCGGAAGCTTGAAATATAATGACATCAAAAAAACTGTTCGGAAGTCGCCGCTGCCCAGATCGCAAAACGACTGCGTATAAGAGTTTGAAGAATTAAATTTGCGCAGACTGTTATAAATATGGAACATGGTAAACAAAGGTGTGAAGCCGAAAATTTTATTGGTTTTGGCTTTTTTGTCCGCGAAATAGTAAGGCGAAAAAAAGAAATATTCGCACTGAAAGTATAAATAAAACCTCCAGAGACGAGGACGCTGCAAAACGAATAACGCTTCTCGGAGCAAAATATAGATTTGCAGGAAAACGTGGTAGATGAGCATATGGGTATATCTTATAACGGAGAGAGTGGCGGAGCAAGACCTCACCCCTGACCCCTCCGTCCGCCTACGTACACTTCGGCGCGACACCTCCCCTTTTAAAGGGGAGGAAACCAGGGCTTCTTTTGGGGAAAATCCATTTTCACTTTTTGAATGGCGCAAAAATGGGAAAGATTTGCATTATTCACAGACAATTCTACTTTGTTCCAGCAATGCGTTTTAATAAATTCAAAATTCTACGGTGCAATTTCTCAAAAAAGATGACGATATTTTATAAGGAAAATAATGCTAAAAAACAAAATAATCACCTGTAATCCGAGAATATTTGTTCCGCCGTTCCTTAAAAAGCAACTGGACAGCCTGGGAAAAGGCCAGAATATATTCGACAGCAACACCAGAGAAGAGATCATCAATGACCTGCTGTTTATTAAATCGACCTGTCCGGAAAACTGGCCCGGCTACGTGCGGCTTATCATTGCGGCGATCGGACAAAACAAAGAATGGGACAGAGAAAGCCCGGGCAACAAGTACGCCCTGAAATCCATACTGGTCTGTCTGCTTAACCTGCGCTCCGATAATCTGAACAATGTAGCCGACAGGTTGAAACGGGACTTCAACAGACTGAACTTTGAGCCGGAAACAGTGCCGATAATATACGAAGCACATCTTGTAAGAGAATTAATCGAAGCGGTTAAGCAAAAAGACCTGAGCGAAGTCCGGAAATTGATGCGACAGGGAGCTGATATAAACTGCGGCATAATAAAATTCTATACAGCGCTGGGCTGGGCTATTGTTGACGGATCGGAACTGATCGCCCGCGAGTTCATCAGCAACAAAAATCTTGATGTCAATGCCTTTGTTCGCGGACATCAGACCGCTTTGACCGTAGCCATAACACATCATCGCCCCGGCATTATAAATATGCTGCTGGAACATCCTGATATAGACGTGAACAGCGAAGAACCGGACGGTTCCACTGCTCTGGCCTGGGCCTGCTTTAAGGAAGAAAAGAACCTGGTCAGAAGACTGCTGGAGTTTGATGAACTGAAAATAAATGTAAAGATGGCAAAGAACGCTACCCTGCTGGTCTGGGCCGCGGGGTTTGAAGATACGGCAGATATAGCAACCAAAGTTCTTAAGCTTAACAGGATAGATGTAAACGCAGCGGATGAAGACGGACAAACCGCTATAATCAAATCCACCTATATGGGCAATACCGAGGTTGCCAGGGCCATTCTGAATGCTCCTGGAATAGATCTAAGCATTCGCGACAACAGCGGTTATACGGCCATGGATTACGCGGCCTCGAAACCTGATATAAAGAGGATGCTGGAGAATTATGCAAAAAAATAAGATCATCGGCTGTATAGCCGCTATAAAACCATCGGAGTTCCTGCTGGGAAAATTTGAACTTTTAAAAACCGGCAGGAATATTTTTGCCGCCAGGGACACCTGGGAAACCCTTAACGAACTGCTGAGACTTAAAGCCGGACAGGGAGGGCTGCGGAAATTGTTCGGCTCTATTAAAATTAAGAATCCCGATTTATCCCTGGAATTTTTGACTCCGGATAAAAAGCCGGATATAGACACAACTTCGGAACAAACAAAAACAATCAGCAAAGCTAAAGTATCTATCTACAGTTGTCTGACCAATCTTAACGAAAAAAATATAGATATAGTAGCTACCGTACTAAGCCGGGATTTCCATATACTGGGATTTGAAAAACACAGAAGTCCCGCACGTAAGGATTATTTAAGTTTTGACCTTTTTAAGATCGTAAATAATTACAATCCTGATATCTCCGGAACCCATTTATGGGATATTATCTCACAAGGGGCTGATGTAAACACACGGAACGAAAACTTACGCACCCCGTTATTTAACGCTGTTGCCTGCAGTGCCGGAACAGAAGCTTTAAGAATATTGATCTCGGTTGATGATATAAACGTGAATACACGGGACGCATTCGGCAACACAGCCCTGATAATGGCAGTAATAATGAATAAAACGGAATATGTGGCTGAACTTCTGAGGGCTCCCGACATTGATATTTCTATTGAAAACAAGGACGGAAAAACAGCACTGGATATAGCCAGGGAAAAAGATCAGCATTCCATCATCAATCTGCTGACCGGGTTTAAACCGAATAAAGCCGGGACTACGGAACCCATGGTTATGCCTGAAACAACAACGGTCAAGGAACGGGATATCGAAAGAAACAGTGAGCTTCTGGAGACAATAATGTCGTACGATTACGTAAGCGGGGGTGAATTGAAACTGAAAAATCTCATAGCCAGAAAAACCGGTTTGAATTACAGGAACCAATTGAATCGCACGCCTTTGATCATATCCGTTATGGAAAATAAAGTACCGGTTGTAAAAATGCTGCTGAGAAATGACGCTCTTGATCTGAATGTACAGGACTATTTCGGCAATACCGCGTTGCATATGGCCGTGGCTATGAATAAACCGGATATTGTCAGAATGTTATTATCCGAGCCCGGCCTGGACCTGAGCCTAAAAAACAATTCAGGAAAAACAGCGCTGGATATCGCGACTGAAAAAAACAAAAATATTATGCAAGAAATTATCAAATACGGGCAATCGGCTGCCAGTTAGTATATAACGCAAAGCGGGCAAACCCTAAACCCTTACGTCATCCCGGACTTATTATAATACTGTCATCCCGAGCTTATTTATAATACTGTCATCCCGAGCTTATTTATAATACTGTCATCCCGGACTTGATCCGGGATCTGCTATGGGGAATACCGCTGCGCGGCCGGGGGGGAATGCCGCCTCACCCGTCTTCGTCAGCTCGAGGCTGACTACGCCGCGGCAAGCCCCCTGGCCTCCTCTCCATGAATGGAGAGGGGGGAGAAATCCCCCTTCCCCGGCCCTTCCCCAAATTATGGGGAAGGGGGTGAGTTATATCTTTTAAAAATTATTCATACTTGCCAGAGGCGTTTTTCCATTTATCGGCCAGCTTGATAAATTCGGGATATCCATGTTTTTTTATGTACTCAATGGCTTGTTTGTACTTTTTGTACTTATACCCATTTCCGGCGAACCAACTTCCGATAATCGCGCAAGACCCTAATTCGGAACAATCGGCGCAAGTGTCAAAGCTGTGCTCTTTAAAACAGCACAATTTGATCTTGCATTTAGCCTTGCCGATATCTCTACGGCCTGTGTCGAAGCCTATCTTGCAGCCCCCGCAAACCGCCGCTGTAAATGGCTTGCAAGTCTTGCAATACGCACCGCAACAGCCGATATATCTTTTGGGGTTCATCTTTTTTCTCCGCAGCAGCTTTTTGATCATACTCATGCCATATTTTGTTCTGTATCGTAACCGGATTCATACGCATCCGTTTCAGAACAACCGGGACATTTGTTTTTTTCTCTGAGATATCCCAGACATATCGCGCAATTCATACCGCAGGGAGCTATAAGAGCTGGTTTCATATTGTTCCTACCGGATCATTTTTAAAAATTTGACAATTTGTTTTTCGTTGATTTCTTTTTCTGACTTTACTTCTATGATCCTCATGGTTTTTCCGCTTCCCTGAAACAAAGCGATCTTGTCCTTTGACAGACCTTTAATTGAAAAACCTAAATTAACATGATCTTTCAGGGCTACAAAATAATAATTGCCGTCAGCATAAGCAGGAACACCCCACTTCATCTCTTCCTTAGTATCCGGAAATGTTTTGAAAATGATCTCCCGCAATTTATGACAGATCTCTTTTTGAGGGGATTTTTGCTTGTTAATGTATTCATCAACCTTTTTATCTTTCATAATTATCTCCCTTTACAAGCCTGTCTTCATTCTACCGCAAGAAAAATATTTTTTGAATTGAGGATGAGGAATACCGCCTCACCCCCTGGGCCCCCTCTCCATTCATGGAGAGGGGGAATGCAATTGGAAGGATGGAAAATCGGATGCTGGAAGGTTTACAGAATGTATGCGGAATTAAATTTGGAGAACCACATATTTAAGAAAATTGTTGAAAAAAGCTAAGGTATTTTAAGTCTTCTGATGTTCTTTATCAAATCTTTTAAAAGCGATATTTTGTTTATAGAAAAATGCAATTCCCTATGACAATTAGGACACAAAGCTACCGTATTCTCAATAGTATCACTGCCACCATCCGATAACGATTTAATATGATGAACTTCAAGGTAACTAGTATTATCATCTTTAATAAAAGGGCCATTTTTTTTGCATTTCTCACAAATTCCATCGGCATTATTTAAAATCCACGCCTTTATTAAGGGGTCCCTTTTAAAAACGGTTGTATTTTGAGCTACCTTTTCAGGATATTGGACACCTACCGGTTTGCCCGGATGAATATTTTTTATCAGAAAGGATGCACGAGTATTGTAATCATCATTATCCTCTGTCGGCTCGTATTTTGTCGGATCAATATACTTTCTATCTTCAAGTATTTTTTTAATTTTATTAAATACGTTGGAACCGATATTTTTTGCCGGCAGATAACCGCTGATTCTTGGCAGGCATAATGCTTCCATTACGGCAGAAATATTTTGCATCCTAAATTCAATAGAACTCTCAGTCCTATTTTTAAGTATCCCACTTTGTAAATTTCTTCTGATCTCAGCTTTGTTAAAAGGGGCTTTCGATGATTCCTTATTAAGCATAAAAAGATATGCATCTATTGCTGCTGCTAGCTCTTCTTTCGACCAATCTTTATTGACATTTCCTGCCATAATTAAATCCTATTTACTAACACCTTTTATTTGTTTAAGTAAGGCACTTAACCGTTCTTCAATTAATTTTTTATTTCTAATCTCGCATTGCCAGACAACTATCGGATTCCAACCCAACTGGGTTAGTTTAATTATATTCGATTTATCTCGTTCTATATTCGAATTGATTTTTTTGAACCAGAAATCTTTTCTTGTTTCAGGTAATGCTGATTTTTTGCACTCAAAATGCCCATGCCAAAAGCAACCGTGAATAAAAATAGCAGTTTTGTATTTACGAAGTACTATATCAGGACTACCAGGTAAAGATTTATCGTTCAACCGATATCTATAACCATATGAAAAAAGGTATTTTCGAACAACAAGTTCCGGTTTTGTATTTTTACCGGTAATGTGCGACATTATCTCACTACGCTTTATTTTGGAAAATTTATCGGACACTTTGATCGTTTTTTAGATGATATTCTATATGTTTCTTGATATTCGAACACTGTATTTTGCTGAACTTAGGTGGTAGCGCGTTTCCTATTTGTAGCGCAAGATTTGTTTTCGATATTTTATCAACCGGGAACTTATAACGTCTTGGGAATGACTGAATTAAGGCAGCTTCTCGTATAGTAATCGCTCTATGTTCTTCAGGATGAAGAAATCTTCCCTTAGAAGGGTTTAAACAACCGCCGGTTATAGTTGTAGAATAATCATCCCATCTTAAACGACCGTATATATCATTAAATCCTATATTCTTCTTCTTATGGCAATCCAATATATATTTTTTAGGGAGGTCTTTCCTGCTACCGCCATCGAGAGGAATTAATTTTATCATTTCTAATATTTTATCAGTGTGCATTGTCGTTATTTTATGTGCCGGATCATTGCTGCTATGAACCGATTCCAATTTTTCGATAACTTTCCTTACCGTCATCTTGGGATACTTTCTCTTTGCGATATCAATAACACCAAGCCTTGAGCCAACCATCACCAAACGTTTTCTTCTTTGAGCAATGCCATAATCTTTAATATCGACAACATCTAAATCAATTTTATAATCTTTTTTTAATCTTTTTACAATTTTTTGAAATAAACCGTAATCCTTTAATGCCGGAACGTTTTCCATCATTATGGTAAGCGGCTTTAATTCATCGATCAACCGAAAATATTCTTTAACGAGATTATTCCTATCGTCGGAAGCCGGTGTTTTTCTATTTAATCTTCTAACCGAAGAAAAACCCTGACATGGTGGGCATCCGGCTAACAAATGTAACGGTTGTCCTTTAAGTAAATCAACCATTTTTTGAGAATTAAATGATCTGATATCTTCTTGAAAAATATTAGTTTTTTTGTGATTTAACTTGTATGTTTCTACCGCAGCCGGGGCTATCTCAATAGCAGCGATAACATTAAATCCTGCTTTGTGCATTCCAACAGATAAACCGCCACAACCGGAGAATAAGTCTATTGCATTAAGATTTAAATTTTCACTCATAGATTTTTTATTCTATCATCGGTTGGATTCCGTCTTTTTAATATGTCTAAATATATCTCCCATTGTTTGATTGATCTTCTTAATAATAAATCCCAACTAAGCGCATACAATCCTTTCCTTTCCAGTTCATCTATTTTTTCAATATTTGCTGGGGATATTTTTGTATTATCAGCTATGAGATATCCATTTACTGAATTAAATCGCAAGCCACTATTTGCTTTTAATGCGGTTTTAATATCCAATACATAATCATTAAATCTGTTTATATGGTCTCTATCTATTTCAAGACCAGGTCTCATAAATTCAATAATTAGAAGTTGAGTGCCACTGGATAATACAAGGTCAACACGACCACTGTACAAATTTTCTGGGTTAAAATTAGTTTCTCCTGCTTTTTTGACAATATTTTCGATGCTTTTTTCTTTTTCAAATTTCTCCCATTCAGGGCTAATTATCCAAGGCTTTTCATATAAATAATCTCTCAGTTTATTCTCAAGTTCCCTGCCTTGTATCAATTTTTTTAGTTCTATGATAGCGCTAATTTTAGTTTTGATAGCCTCTGCCATATTAAGCGCTGTTAGAACATCAGATTCTAACAGTAAACCGATAAACATATCCGAATTAATATCGTCTGCTTCTGAAATCGAATGAATTAGTTCCCTTAATCGCCCAGTTTCCCAAGCCGTAATTACAGAACCTGACAGCTCGTTGAGTTGGTTTACGGAAATAGCAGATATTCCAGCTAATTTAGTGAGTGCTTTTTCAACAGTCTTTCTTTCATGAGGCATAAATTTTGATAGCCTCCCGTCATACTCCGCAAGCTTTTCTTTTATGTGTTTTTCCCTTTTTTCAGTGCGTCTTTTTTGCCAAATTTTTAAAAGAGACTTTATCCTTGTTTGGCCCCATATTTCAACTATTTTTGCATTTGGATCCTCCCAGTTTATTCGCTGTCTTTCAGTTGCAATAAGATCAAGATCACCATGCGCAACATAATCTAATTGAACTTGTCCTGTCATATATTCTATGGCATGTTGCCCACTTAAACCGCCAGTAAGATTAAAAAGAAATGGTCGCTGGGAAAGTTTTCCTTTTGTAAAAATAGTTATTCCCCGTAGCTCTTCTTCTTTTATTGTTTCTTCATAAAACCCAATTCTCCAAAATAGAGCTTGGCCATTGTCCATTTCTTCAAGCCCCCAACCATCCTCGTCAACTTCAAGCAATTTTTCTGGTTTTTCTTCTTCTTTATATTCTTTTGGGAAACAAAATTCCAGTGTATCTGAAAAACTTTCAGGAATTTCTTGATTATTGACCTTAATTTTGAAATCATCATATATCTGACTTAACAAAAATCTCCTTGCCAATCCATTCATAAATTGTTCCACCGGAATACTGCGTCCCAACTTTAGGCTTTTCAAAGTAATTTTTGTGCCGTGGTTGTTTTTTCTTTGATCATCTGGAGCTTCAAAAAGTATTAATTCTATCTCCTTACCTTCAGTGCTTATATACTCATCTTCGGCCATAAGTTCATTTATGTTTAATGTAAAAATTGTGCGCTCGCCGGATTCTTTACTAATAGTTTCAACTTCTATTATTTCTGCAATACCAAATCCTGCAAATTTACCGATACCCTTTCGTCCCAAAAGCGGTCTTTCTTTTTTAGGACTTTTTTCATTAGAAAGAGCTTTAACCCTATTTCTGCCAACTAACAAAAAGAAATCTTGGCATTCCTGGAAAGTCATTCCCGCACCATCATCTTGAACAGTAATCACAGATTTTTGAGTCAACGACTGAGGCAAGGTGATTTCAACAATCTCAGAATCAGCATCCCATGAATTTGCAATCATTTCTGAAATAGCACTTGTTGGTGATTGATACATTTGTATCCCAAGATGTTCTAGGATTCTGCCGTGGAATTTAATAGTTAATTTTTGATTTACAGTATTTGCTGCCATGTTCCACCTTAATAATTAAATTATAAAATATTAACATAAAACAATCCATGTTGATTATAATACTAAATGTTTTTATTATTATATAGTTAGTCCAAATTTCTAAATATTTGCTATTAATATTTAATCTTACTATATAAAATTACTAATTAATTGGAGTAGAAAACCAAAAATTAACAATGACAGCCCTACTACACTAAAAGAATCATAGTTTTGAGCTTTTTTCTTTTCTTTCTCATCTATCTGCTCAAGAATCAGATGACTATGTCCTTCTTTATTTATATTTTCCGGCAATCCAAATTTAAATATCATACATGCTCCCACAATATCTAATATAAGCCCAAGGCTATTTAATATATTGCTTAATCCTACCATAATTTACCTCCTTATTGATCAATAATTTTTGGAAGTCCCACTTTTAGGCAGCTTTTCTATTACTTCTCTTATATTATTCACTGCTTGGTAATTTTTCACCTTCATGGATTGATATAGAATAAACTGTAAGAAACCTTCGATAAAATGTTCATCCAGAACAATTGGGGCCAAATATCCTCTGGCATTAGGGTATCCTATTCCTTCTTCATTTTTCCAATATAATCCAAGGCGTACTACATCATCTTTATTTTTGTTCTTGTGATTATATTTTCCACTAATAACAACAAAGGTATCATGAGAATAAACCTCTTTGACTTCTGTCCAATAAGATACCATTGTCATATAAGCCTCCCATTCATTTTTTATAAAATTTAACTTAATCTAAATTATACTATATGTGTATAATATTTTACAAACCACAAGAATCCACTATCGCTACATGCGTAAACTTATAAAGGTCTCGAGGAATTCCGCATTTTACCCCCGACGCATATCGGAAGTATCATAGAGCTGTTTAGCGAACGCAGGTGTAATCCCGCAGGATGCGGGATAGCGAGATGACCAGGATGTTCAGTTCGAGCGGTTAACCGAAGTGAGCCGTAACAGCTCATGATGCTGGAGATCAGCGCCCAGCATTTTCTTTTGCTGCTTTTCTTTATTGCGATGATAAAGAAAAGCAGATAGAGTTAAGTTCTTATATGCTGCGACAGCCACATTTTGATAAGAGCTGTCCTGGCCACACCTATTTTCCTTGCCTGCACATCTATTTCTTTTATCATATTCATGGGAATATCAATATTTATACGCTTCAAGGGTTTGTTGACTTTTATACTCTCAGTATCAAAGTGCCGCAAAACAGACTCCTTGCCCTCATCAAACTTTTTATCTAAATCAGCGGCGATAATTTTTGTTTGTTTTTTAGTTTTCATCATATATTCTCCTTTCTTCTTTTCGACTTATCCTGCAAGATATTATTCTTATTTTATTATTTCTAAAAGTAAAGATGCAGGTATAATATTTTTCATTAATTCTACCAATTATTAACTGCCTCGGTTCATCAAGATACTTAGCATTAAGTATGATATTATCTGCATGCCATAATTTTTTTGCTTCTTCAAAGTCAATTCCATGTTTATCTTTATTTATTAGCGATTTATTCTTATCATACTCAAATTTCATACTATTATAATACAATTATAATACAAATTTGTCATCAATGTTAAGAGCATTTGCATCCCCCGGCGCATTGCGTGGTCTTGTTTACATGTTTCATACTTCCCTTCGACTTTCTACTGTCATGTTTGGTCATACTTCGTCAGGCTCAGTATGACTCGACTCCACGATTCAACTTACCACCGAACACTTACCCCATATCCCTTAGTCATACTTCGTCAGGTTTACCCGGCGTAGCCAGGTCGAAATGACAGGGCATTGCGCAGGGATAATAGTAGCCGTTATCAACTGAAATGCTCCCCCTCTTTTGTTAAGAGAGGGGGTCGGGGGGTGAGTTAAGGCGATGACAAAGAAAAGAGAATAGAGTTTTGAAAACTTTTCCCAAAAGTTTATTTGATTTGAATTCTTTTCTAAAAGAGCAGGATTTGTTTTCTTTGAATTAAAGAAAGAATTAAATCATCCCCATATTTCTTTGTCTGGCTTGCCAGATAATCTTAGAAATATCGCGAGATACCGGCTTTCGGGCTGTATCGATTGAGCCTGTAT
>JAQURL010000029.1 GCA_028715625.1 Candidatus Margulisiibacteriota bacterium
TTTACTGTCGGACTTATAATTATAGGATCCATACGTGAGCTTATAGGTAACGGCAGTATATTCGGGTTCACAATTCTTTCGGATTATTATCCTATGCTGATTATGATACTTCCTCCCGGGGCGTTTTTAGTTGTGGGCAGTATCTTGGCCCTTATTAATTTTTACAAGGACAAGAAAAATGGAATATCATAAAATATCTACTTCACATGTGCCTTCAAGACCGGCCCCAGTTCCTGAGGAGCTGGTTTTCCCGTTACTTTTGCATGCCGGGAAACCGTCTGAAGCCATTGTCAAAAAGGGAGATATAGTTAAGGTCGGACAACTCATTGCCAAAGCTGTATCGGGTATATCGGCAAATGTACATTCCAGTGTGTCGGGCGAAGTTGTTAATATTAAAGATTACCCTCATCCGCTGGGGATGGATTTGCCGGCTATAATTATAAAAAATGATTTCCAGTATACCAAAATTGATGCTGCTCCTCTTCATTCCATAAAAGACGCTACCAAAGAAGATTTGCTCAAAATGATTTTTGATGCCGGCATTGTAGGTATGGGTGGAGCAGCGTTCCCTACTCATATCAAGTTAAATCCTACTAATAAAATCAAAGAGCTGATTATCAACGCCGCGGAATGTGAACCTTATGTTACATCGGACCACCGCACAATTATTGAGCACACAAAAAAAATTTTTATAGGAATTGAAGTAATGCAGAAAATACTGGAACCGGCTATGGTTTATATCGGTATAGAGGATAATAAGCAGGATGCCATCAGAGCCCTGAAAAATTATTCGATTCAATACAAAAATATTCATGTTATCACTCTTCCCACTCAATATCCGCAGGGAGCAGAAAAAATACTTGTACGTCAGGTTACCGGCAAACATGTACCTCATCTGCCTATGGAAGTCGGTGTGGTTGTAGTTAATGTGTCAACCGCGGCTCAGATAGGCATGACTGCTACAAGCGGTTTGCCCCTTATAGAACGCATTGTTACCATTGCCGGAGATTTGCTGGAAAAAAAGCATAATTTGCAAGTCAGGATTGGCACTCCGATTAAATATCTGTTAGCTGAACTTACGCCTGAAAAAATACAAAAAATCAGTCCTTTCAAAATATTGTTCGGCGGACCGATGATGGGCTTAAGTCAGCATAATCTCGACGTTCCTGTTCTCAAGGGCACCACCGGGATATTGATTATGTCTAATGTTGTGGAGCAGGAAAGCACCTGCCTGCGTTGCGGACGCTGTGTGGATAATTGTCCATTGTATTTGATGCCGGTATTTGCTGCGAATAAAGGTATTCAGGCCGCGGAATGTATGGAATGCGGTTTGTGCGCCTACAATTGTCCCAGCAAAATTAATCTGGTTCAGCGCATAAAATTGCAGAAAATTATGCTGGCGCAGAAGGGGAAAAGTAAATGAATGTCATTGTAACGCCGGCTCCGCATATCAGAAGTGAACAAAGTGTGCAAAATGTTATGCTGAATGTGCTTATAGCGTTGATTCCTACAACTCTTGCGGGTGTTTTCTTTTTCGGGCCTCCGGCTCTGGCTGTTATTATTACCTCAGTCCTTTCAGCACTTGCCGTGGAGGCTTTTATTAACTGGATCAAAAAAGAGCCGCTTACCATAACAGATGGCTCAGCAGCTGTTACCGGACTTCTATTAGCCTTGGTATTGCCACCTGTGCTGCCGATATGGATGGTTATTATCGGCAATATAGTTGCCATAGGAATTACCAAACACTTTTTCGGTGGGCTGGGTCATAATATTTTTAATCCTGCACTTGCTGCCAGGCTGTTTCTGGCTGTTTCTTATCCGGTAGCCATGACCACCTGGTACAAAGCCGGCGCATGGTTTCAGCATCTGCCCATTACCACTGCTACACCTTTATCCAAAGGATCGGGCATGGTGTTCAGCAATTTTCAGCTTTTTATGGGTAATGTTCCCGGCTCCATTGGTGAGACTTCAGCATTTGCTATAATTCTCGGAGCTGCCTGGCTTTTTCACAAAAAGATAATCGACTGGAAAATCCCGGCTACATTTCTGGGAATGATTTTTCTGGTCGCTCTGCTGGCTAAACAAGACCCGTTTTTTCATGTTTTTGCCGGAGGAGCCATGATCGGAGCTTTTTTTATGCTTACCGATTATGTAACTTCACCGATTACCAAAATCGGGAGGATAATTTATGGACTTATGACAGGAATATTGGTAATGACTATACGTTTATGGAGCCATATGCCTGAGGGTGTAGCTTTTTCAATAGTGTTGATGAACGGTTTTGTCCCGCTTTTTGACAAGCTGGGAATTTTTCTGCATATCAGCATTTATGAAAGGTTATTCAGAATAAAAAAATGAAAAAAAAGCAGTCAGACAACAGATTAAAATATCTCGCCGGTTATTTGGCAGTTGTTGCTCTTATCAGCGGAGTTATTTTATTAACCGTTCAATTGTTAACCAGACAGGCCATTATTAACCACTCAATCAGAGAAAAGAACGAATCTTTAAGCCTGGTCATGCCTAAAGCAGTTTCTTTTGATCGCTTTGACCTGAACCTGCCATTGGAAAAGCAAACTATTTTTAAGGGTCTGGACCAGAAAAAGGAAACTATAGGCTACGTTTTTGTAGTTTCCGGAAAAGGTTATAGCAGTGTTATAGAAATGCTGGTCGGGATTACAGAAAAGAAAATAACCGGAGTTACCGTACTTTCTCAGGGAGAGACGCCAGGGCTGGGTACGGTTGCTGTTGATAAAAAACCGCTTCCGGGTAGAAGTTTTTCTTTTTTGGCCCAGTTTCAGAACAAAAGTATTCTGGATTCTTTTAAGGCCAAAGAAGATGTGATCGCCATTACCGGAGCCACGATTACTTCTCAAGCTATTTCCGATGCTATCAAACAGGCAGTCAAGATTTATAATAAAATTACATATAAACCTCCAACTGCTGAAGAAATAGCCAGCACGAACAAAGTGTCGGCAGAGGATAGTCCTTTGTTGAAAGCATTGTCAGCGAACGCTGGCGAAGAACTGGATCAAATAATTCAAAGCGGGAATGAGACACAGCAGTGAGCCATACCTCTTTAAAGATTACCGTTGCTGGTATTAGGGGGAAAATCGGAGAGTCCCTGGTTCCGGCAGTTGCCCTGGATTTCGCGGAAATTTTTGGAACTTTGAATAATGGGGGTAAAATTATTCTGGGCACAGATACCCGCCTCAGCACTACTCTGATCAAGTCCGCGGTAATTTCCGGACTTGTAGCGACCGGGTGTGAGATTATAGATATCGGTGTGGTTTCTACTCCCACAACACAGCTCATGGTTAGGCATCTAAAGGCAGCAGGAGGCATTATGATTACAGCTTCACATAATCCAATTATGTGGAACGGTCTCAAATTTATTTCCGGCAAGGGTATTTTTTGGGACGAAAATGAAATGCACAGACTCTTTGATTTTTACCATAAATGGCAAAATGTGAAGAAAAAAGCTGAAACTGTGGAAGACTTGGTCCGCAATGTACATATCAAATATAAAGATATTCAAAACCTGGGAAAAGTAGAAACTTTTCCGGAAGCTGTGAATTTGCATATAGATGAGGTTCTCAAGCAGGTGGATGTTAAATTGATAAAAAAAGCCAAACTGAAAGTGGTTGCAGACTGCTGCAACGGGGCGGGCGCTGTGATGAATCCCTATTTATTTAAAAAGCTCGGTGTAGAGGCAAGCTATATTTTCGATACCCCTGACGGAAGGTTTGAACGCGAACCGGAACCTCTGCCGGAAAACCTGACTGCCTTGAGAAAAGCTGTTATAAAAAATAAAGCAGACATAGGATTCGCGCAGGATGCTGATGCTGACCGTCTGGCAATAGTAAACGAAGATGGCAATCCCATCGGCGAGGACTACACGTTGGTGCTGGTATTAAAATATTTACTTTCCAGACATCCGAATCCAAAAGGCAAGGTGGTAGCTACCAATCTTTCTACAACCAGAGCATTTGACGATGTGGCCAATGAATACAAAGCAAAGATTATTCATACCAAGATCGGGGAAGTTAATGTTTCCAAAGCTCTTATGGACAATGATTCCATATTGGGAGGAGAAGGGAATGGCGGGGTTATTATTCCTTCCATCGGATATGGACGTGATTCTTTTGCCGGTATGGCCTTTGTACTGGAGTATATGGCCAAACGTAATCTGAAAATTTCCGAACTGGTAAAGGAAATTCCTGTTTACAAGTTTGTAAAAAAGAAAAAAGAAGTATCCTCAGCGCAGGACATTGCTAAAATTTTAACCAAAACCAGACAATTATACAGAAACGAAATAATAGACGATACAGATGGTATAAAGGTTATATTAAAAGACTCCTGGCTGCATGTACGGGGCTCTAACACCGAACCCATTGTGCGCTATTTTGCTGAAGCTAAAACGCTGGCAAAAGCCAAAGAGCTAATTGATAACGTGTTTTAGGGACGCTTCATTGGACAAAAAAAGCCTTCGTGAATTAATTTCAAATAAACGGGCCAATCTTTCTCAGGATGAAATTTTACGAAAAAGCAGCGAAGTGCATAAGCATTTATTTAAAGTACTAAAAAGAGTTGATTATCAAACAATAATGCTGTACTGCTCTGTAAAAAATGAGGTTGATACAGGACCTCTGTTACAGCATTACTGGCAGGGAGGTAAAACAGTGCTTTTGCCTGCACTCCAGGACAGGGAAATGATAGTTGTTTCTTGTTCGTCTGCTGAACCTCTCATTCCTGGACCTTATGGAATAAGACAGCCTGTTTGTAAGGCAAACAATCGGCACAACCAGCCCATAGATGTAATAATTATTCCCTGTGTAGCCTGTGACAAGCAAAAGAATCGGCTTGGTTTTGGCAAGGGCTACTACGACAGGTTTTTACAGGATCAGTCTGCTTTAAAAATAGGACTTTGTTACGACTTCCAGTTATTTGAGAAGATTCCGGCTGACAAGCATGATATCCGGTTGGATTTTGTGATTACAGATAAAGAAGTCATTCCCTGAGGGTTTTGAGAGAGGCCTAAATACAGGTCATTGAGCCATCTTAATCTTTACGAAAAAAATAACCATTTGCAAAATGTTCACGAATTTTATATACTTAATAGTACTTGTTCAAATGAGGAGGGACGTATGGCCTTACGCATTGATGAAGAAAAATGTATAGGTTGCGGCGTATGCTGCTCAATGTTGGAAACCGTATTTGAAATGAATGACGATAAGGGGATCGCCATAGTCAAAGACCCTAACGGAGCATCTAAGGAGCAAATACAGGAAGCCATTGACGCATGCCCTGTTGAAGCTATATCTATATAGCCTTTTACCTTTACGTCTTAGGATAAATTGTTTAATATGGATATAAATCCCTTTGAATTTCAATGGGTAAAAAATTGTGTCTAAAAAACAGGTGAATATACATGGAATTTGAACCGACAGACGGATTTGATTTTATACAGAATGAGACTGAAAACCTCTATTCTACAAATTATTTAACTCCGGACGACATACTGGAAATTATAGCTGAGCCTGAAAACAATCTGGATCAGATTGAAACACTCTTAGACCAGGGTGTGGATATTGTTAAGGAAGTTCCTGAGGTTCAGGAAGAACCCGTTGCGGCGGTTGTTGATGTAGCTGAGCCTGCTGAGGACAAAGAAGCCAAGACTTCCGATGTGGTAAAAATGTACCTTAAGGAAATTGGGAAAGTAGACTTGCTTACCCTGGCTAAAGAACAGGACCTGGCTAAAAGAGTCAGTCAGGGTGAAAACCTGGCCAAACAGCATCTTATTGATGCCAATCTTCGTTTGGTTGTGAGTATTGCCAAAAAATATATAGGACGAGGCATGGCCTTTCTGGATTTGATACAGGAGGGCAATATCGGACTTATTCGCGCCGCGGAAAAGTTTGACTACCGCAAAGGCTACAAATTTTCCACCTATGCTACATGGTGGATAAGACAGGCCATTACACGAGCCATTTCCGACCAGTCTCGCACTATAAGAATTCCTGTGCATCTGGGAGAAACCATGAGCAAGCTGCGCAAAGCCAGCCGGGTGCTGATGCAGGATAAGGGACGTAAGCCTACGGAAGAAGAAATCGCAGCTTTTATGGATATGCCCGTAGAAAAAATCAGGGAAATTTTTCGTTCTTCTCTGACACCCATATCCCTGGAAACACCTATCGGAGACGAAGCTGACAGTTCCAAACTGGGCGACTTTGTTAAAGATGAAAAAACAGAGTCTCCGGAAAGCAATTTATTTAGGACACTGTTACGTAAAGATTTGGATGAAATCATGTCCGAGCTCTCGGAACGGGAAAGAATGGTTATAAAATTACGCTTCGGACTGGTTGATGATCGTCCCAGGACACTGGAAGAAGTAGGAAAGGTATATGATGTAACAAGGGAAAGGATACGTCAAATAGAGGCTAAGGCTTTAAAGAAATTAAGACATCCTTCACGCTTGAAAAAACTAAAAGGTTATTTAAACGAGGTTTAATTTGAAAGTTAAACTCAATCTGACACCCAAAGAAAAGCAGATCTTCCTAAAAGAGTTAACTCAGCATATAAATGATATAGAAAATTGTCTGGTAAATCTGGAACAGCAGCATGATACTGTTGCCAATATCGAGCAGTTATTCAGAAGTTTTCATACAATCAAAGGTAATGCCGGCATTGCTGAATATGAAATTTTAAAAAAACTGGCGCATGAAATAGAAAATACCCTCCAGAAATTCCGTAGCAGCAATCAGCCTATACCGGACAATATCGCCGATTTGCTTTTCAAGTCAGTGGATATTATTAAATCGCTTCGTGTTCATGCAGAAAATCCGAAAGATGATATTGATGAGGCTTCAGTTATAGCTTTAATGGAAGAATTCAAGCTGGTAACCGCTGTTAAGGAGCAACCTAAAGAGACAACCGTAACCAGCATGGCTACGCAATTTGATAATAAAAGTACCTCTGTATATGAAGTGCATTTATCTACTGAGGAAATTATGCCCGCCGTACGTTTATTTCAGGTATTGAATGTTTTAACACAAGCCGCTGTCCCTTATGTTTCCAATCCTACCCTGGCCGATATACAGGCGGCTAAAGTGCTTAATCCTTTAAGTATTTATATTGATCAGGCAAATATGGCGTTTTTTACCAAAGAGCTTATTGATCAGATACTATCTGTAGATGGCGTTGTGGCTGTAAAAAAGATTATGCCTGTAAAGACTTATCCCAAGCAGGATAAAGACTCAGTTGCCAATTTGGCCCAGAATACACAGGAGGAACTACAGGACATCCAGATAAATATTAAAAAGCTGGATTCTATAATCAATCTGCTGGGCGAGGTGCTGATCGACAGGAATAAAATCGCTCAGAACATTCTGCTGCTTGAGGAAAAATATACTTTGGACCCCCAGATTGCTGAGCTTTTAGACCTGGTCAATCATCTGGGGAAGATAACTTATAATCTGCAGACAGAGCTTCTGAATATCAGGACAATTCCTTTGAATAATATCGTGGGAAAGTACCCCCGTCTGGTGCGGGAACTGGCCAAAAATCTGGGCAAAAAAGTCCGGCTGGAAATAACCGGTCAGGAAGTGGAACTGGACAGATCTATTCTCAAATATCTCAACGATATGCTTATCCATATGATTAGAAACGCTGTGGACCACGGTATAGAAACACCTGATGAAAGAATGAAACATGATAAAAAAGATACAGGTGTTATAAAGATTGACGCTTTTCAGAAAAACAACAAGGCATATTTTATTATTACAGATGATGGTAAAGGTCTTGACCCGCAAAATATCAGAAAAATAATATTAGAAAAAGGGATGCTGGATACAGACACGGTTAATTCGCTTTCCAACGCTGAGATCATTAAATATATTTGTCAGCCGGGATTTTCTACCAAAAAAGAAGTTTCAGAGTTTTCCGGTCGCGGTGTGGGCATGGATGTTGTGCAGAACACCATTCAGAAACTGGGTGGACAAATGACTATAGAAAGCGAATTGGGCAAGGGAACACAGTTTCGTATAATTTTACCCCTGACTTTGGCTATTGTTCAGGGCCTGGTTACTACTACAAATAACAGAACTTTTATTATACCCATAAGTTATGTGGATGAGGTGGTACGCAGTACGGGCAAAGAAATAAAAGACGTAAACAAAAAGCCTCATTTAATGCTGCGCGGTAATCTCATTCCGTTAATCAACCTGAAGTCTTTGCTCTATAACAAAGAATTTAATATGAAAAATTTAAAGAAACTTTTTATTGTAATTGTAAATTATAATGATCAGCAAACGGGAATTCTGGTAGATAAACTGGTTGGAGAAGAGGAAATAGTAATTAAAAATATTGACTACGCTTCGGATAAATACTATATTATTCATGCAGCAACAATTATGGGGACAGGGGAGATCGGATTAATTCTGGATATTGCCTCATTGCTTGATTACGTGGTCATGAAGAAGAACAAGCAGATTACTCCTCAGGAAAAACCTGCTGAAATAAGCGCATGAAAATACTTATTGTCGATGATTCACCTTTAATAAGAAAAAGACTAAAAGATTTTTTGGAAGATCAGGACTATGATGTGTTTGAGGCGGATAATGGTCTGGATGCCGTGAAGCTTTATAATCAGCATAAACCGGACGTTGCTTTTATGGATATATTAATGCCCAAACTGGATGGCCTCACAGCAATGGCCCAGATTTTAAATGAGCACCCCAAAGCCAAGATTATAATCCTCAGCAGTATGGGGCAGCAGTCCAAGATTATTGAGGCAATTCAAAGCGGAGCCACCGATTTTATTGTGAAACCTTTTGAACCGGGTAAAGTGATCGCAGCCATAGAAAAAGCTTACGCTATTTAACACTTGAAGAGTCTCCAGAGTATTTTCCAACTGCTTTTTTTCTCAACACTACTATCTCAATCTATAATGTTGCTTTTACCCCTGGTCGGTTTGTTCTATTTCAAGAAAATTTTTGCTCCGCAAAAGAAGTATTTCTGGGTCGGCGTATTTATTTCACTGCTTACAGGACTAAAGTTTATTTTTCTAATAAATCCCACACTGAGCCAAATCGGGATTTTTTTCAGCATGCTGGTTTTTATTCTGGTGGAATTAATAGTAAGACAGGGGCTGATATTTTATTTTAAAGATAACCATCTGACCATATCATTACTTTATACTTTTCTCGGTTATCTTTTCATGAAGCTGGCTGCTGTCAGCGCTTTGAATTTTATGACTTTTTTGTCCAATTTGTCTATTTTAACATCAATGAAAACAGCGGCGAATATTGAACTTAATCAGATTGTATTTGCAGGCTGGCCTGTGCATGTTGAAACTGTTTTTAACAGTATACATATTTTATTGTATACACTTCTGCTTTTGTTTTTTCTTATACTTCGACTGGAACCGGCTATGGGAAAGCTTGTAAAACGGCCCATATATCTTGAATTAATAATCATAATTGTTCAGGGTTTATATCTTTATTTTAATTATTTTTTTATATTACACGGCCAAAATATAACTCTGTTCTGGTGTTGGAAGATAATACAACTGGTGGTTCTGGTAAACCTTTTATTATTGGTTTTTGTTTATCTAAAAAAAACATGGGTCATTTATGTTAAACAAGACTGATCTTTTAAATATCCAAATCGCTATACAGGCGCTGAAAAAGGGAGGCATTATCGCCTTGCCTACAGATACGGTTTACGGAATTGCCGCTGACGCAGGTATGGAGGCAGCAATAGAAAAAATCAATCTATTAAAAAAAAGGCCGATGGATAAAAATTATATCCTGCAGGTGGGTTCAATAAATGATGCTGAAAAATTGTGCCGGGAATGGACTCCCCAAATAAAAAAAACAGTAAAAAAATATTGGCCCGGACAAATAACGTTCATTTTTAACAAAAATCCGGAGGTTTCTTACCCTTTTTTAGATGAAACCATTGCCATCCGCATACCTGATCACGAGTTATGTCTTACACTTTTGAAGCTTTATGATAAACCGCTCGTAGTAACCAGTTTGAATATGTCCGGGGAACCTGAAATCTTGCGGGTTGCCGACATTCCCGAACAGATCGGTGAACAACTGGACTATGTTTTGCCGGAACAGGGAGTATTCTCCCAAAAAGCCTCCACGATTGTGGATTTGACCAGATCTTATGCCAGGGTTTTAAGACAGGGGAATGTTATCTTCGAAGCCAACTAATTTTCCCCTTTCCCTTTAATAATGAAAAGAAAGGATTTATAATTAGTAGCAATATCAATAGGGGAGAGTTTATGGAAAAACACGCACTCGAGACCGTAAAAGTCACTGATAATGCCATGGAGCTAATCGATTTCAGACTTGTAAAAAAGAATGACAAAGACAAAATTCAGGAGATGATTTTCGGGATCAATGTTTACAAGGTGAAAGAAGTTATTTTTAAACCTGAACATATTTTTAAGGTCCCATCAGATACCGAATGCCTGGAAGGTATGGTAAACCTCAGAGGCAAAGTAATCCCCGTTATAAATTTACAAAAAAAATTGGGTTATAATACCAATGAATACAATACTGATTATCTGGTGATCACTGAGTTTAATCAGGTTACTTGCGGTTTTATGGTAAACCAGATAAAAAAAATACGTCGGTTTTCCTGGCAGGATATGATTACACCACCACCTGAAATAAGGTCACAGTATGGTGATCTGATAACTTCTATCACTCTTCTGGAAGGTGGAGATATTATGCTGATCCTGGATTTTGAGAAAATAATAGCGGATATGAACGCTGATTATTACAACAATGCAATAGATTGGAGTAAAGTGAAAAAAACCCAGGACTCTCATACCATTATGTGTGTGGATGATTCCAGCGTAGCCAGAAAGATGGCCAAAAAAGCCCTGGAAGAAGCCGGCTACAAAGTAATAGATGCGGTTAACGGTGTAGAAGCTTTACAGATACTGAAATCACTTGCTGAAGAAACCACCAAAAATAATGAAAGTATTCTGAATAAAATCAATGCTATAATTTGTGATATAGAAATGCCCTTAATGGATGGTTTTACATTTACCAAAACTTTAAAGGAAAATCCGGCTTTAAACCCGATTCCGGTGATCTTACATTCATCTTTAAGTCGTACTGTACTTTCCGGAAAAGGGGAGAATGTGGGAGCGATTGATTTCCTTACCAAGTTTAATTCCACGACATTAATCGAGGCAGTCAGTAAAGTTACATGAATATTCTGGTCATTGACGATAAAAAAGATATCCTTTTTCTGGTGAAAACCATTCTGGAAATGGAAAGTTATGATGTAACCACTGTAAATAACGGTGACGAAGGAATCGAGCTTTGTAAGGAAAACGCCTATCCTATTATTTTTTTGGACCTGATGATGGAAGGTAAGGACGGCTTTGCTACACTGAAAGAAATCAGAGAGACCAAGTTAAACAAAAAAGCATATATAATTGCTCTTACCGCCAAGGCCTATGAAAGTGATAAAAAAGAAGTGGTGGAAAAAGGTTTTGACGATCATTTTTCCAAACCTTTTCGCGCCACCGAGATAATTACTAAAGTAAGAAATTGTCTTAAGAAGTAACTCAGTAAAAGTTTGGGTCATCCTGAGCTTGACGAAGGATGACCTTTTTTATTTAATTCATGCTTCCCCTCGTTTTAGCTCGGGGTAAACTGGCTCAGCATGACAAGTCAGTATTAAATCCCGAAAGTTTTACCGCTGAGCTTATAAATATAAGTAAGTATCTCAGCTACTGCCGAGTAAAGTTCTGAAGTTATTGATTCACCGATTTTGCAGCTTTTATAAAGCGCTCTGGCAATGGGTGGATTTTCTATGATCGGCACATTATTGTTACGGGCCAGCTCCTTAATATTTTCTGCAACAAGTCGTGTCCCTTTGGCAACCACCTGTGGTGCCACCATTTTTTTTGCGTCATAACGCAGGGCTACAGCGATGTGAAAGGGATTGGTAACAACCACATCGGCCTTTGGAACTTCAGACATCATGCGATGTCTGGCCATTTCCTGCTGCCGTCTGCGGATCTCTCCTTTGATCAAGGGGTCTCCCTCAGTCCTTTTATACTCCTCCTTAACTTCCTGCTTGCTCATACGCATCTGCTCTTCCAGCGTATAACGCTGAAACAGGTAATCCAGAACGGCAATAACAATAAAAGCTATAATAATTTTAAATAAAATGGCCATAATTATCTGGCATAAAATAAAAAAAGACTGCTGAATATCCAGATTGAAAAAATTGACAATCACCGGGATATTAGTTTTTATTGTCGAATATACCAGATAACCTATAACTGTGACTTTTAACAAATCTTTCACAAGGTTTTCCAGTGAACGTTTGGAAAAAAGATTTTTAAATCCTTTTATGATGTTAAGTTTATTCAAGTTGGGCTTTATCGGTTCCAGAGTGATTATAAAACCAACCTGAAGTAAATTGCCGATGATCACTATTAAAAATATCATTGCCAGGACCGGAATGGTTATTACCAGAATGTGTATGGTAGCCTGGATCATCAGTTTGGTCATATCATCCGGAGTAATGGCAATTTTATTGATATTTATCAGATAATATTTAAAAAAATAAACTATATAGTTGTAAATAAAAGGGCCCGTGAATTTAAAAACAAGATAAGCGGTAAGCAAGATGAGGGCTGTACTTATTTCTATACTTTTGGCTATACTTCCTTTTTTGCGAAATTCTTCACGTTTGCGGGGTGTGGCGTTTTCTGTTTTGGAAGGATCGGCCATAGGCTAGAACGCTCGTAGAAAGAAAACAATATTTTCCAGGGTAATTTGGGGAATTTTGGAAAAATAGTTGCCAAAATAGATGAAGGCTATAAATAAAGCAGCGAACCCTGCAAAAGATTTTAAAGGCATACTGGTTAAAAAAACATTCATTTGTGGAATGCCTTTGGAGATTATTCCCAGGCTGAAATCAATTAAGAAAAGAATGGCAATAATAGGGAAGGCAAGCTGTAGGCCGACTACAAAGGAATAACTTAATATTTTGATAAACGTTTGCGGTAACACCGTGCTGCCAAAGGTTAAGGTGCCAAGCGGGATTAGTTTGAAGCTGTAAAATAGCGCGGTTAAAATATAATGATGACCGTTGAAAACAAGAAAGAGCAGAATAGCGATGATATATTGCAGCTGTCCGATAAGCGATTGTTGTTCTCTGGTCATGGGGTCTATGACACTGGCAATATGCATGCCGGTCATAATATCGATCATGCTGCCGCTAAACTGTACCACAGCAAAGATCAGCAGCGCTATATAGCCGATCATGAGTCCCAGAACAACTTCGGTAAAAATGAGCATCATGTAGGTCAGGGGACTAATATTCTTCATCATCTCCGCGGGATAAGGTAAAAACAACATATAAAATATATAGGCCAGAATAACAGCCATGCCTACTTTGGCCTGGATAGGTATAGTTCGTGTGCCAAAGATAGGAGCTGAAACAAAAATACCCATGACCCTCATTAGGAAAAGAAAATATATAAGCAATTGGGGTATATTAATAATGGGGTAAGTCATGATCTTTTAATCTTTTTAAACCGGCCCATTTAATGAGTAAAAAGTGCGATGCTTGATATTAAACGGACGGTAAAATCCTGTAATATACCGAAAATCCAGCCGCCCATCAGCAACATGATCAGGCCCAGCACAAAGAATTTGGGCACAAAAGTAATTGTCATATCCTGAATTTGGGTTACTGCCTGAATGATAGAAATAAAAATTCCGATAAACAATGAGGAAAGCAAAAAAGGTGCGGTAACCAGAAGTATTATATAGATTGATTCGCGTCCCAGATTTATGATAAAGGTTTCACCCATTATTTATAACTCAAGAGTAAGGAAGCTGCGACAAGGTTCCAGCCGTCCACCAATATAAACAGCAAAATTTTAAAAGGCAGAGAAATCATTATAGGCGGCAGCATCATCATACCCATGGACATAAGGATGGTAGCAACTGCAATATCTACTATTAAAAAAGGAATAAACAGAACAAAACCCATCTGGAAAGCTGTCTTCAACTCGGACAGGATGAAGGAAATAATAAGAACATGTGTGGGAATATCCGCTTTATTCATTGGTTTGATATTGGCGAATTTAACAAATAATAACAAGTCTTTTTTCCGGGTTTGTTTGAACATGAACTCTCTTAACGGATCAAGCCCTTTTTGCAGGGCATCCTGTTGTGAGATTTTGCCCTGGGTGTAAGGTTGGATAGCCTCTCTATTGATTTTGTCAAAAATAGGGGACATGATGAAAAAGGTTAAAAACAGGGCTATACCTACCAGTATTTGAGTAGGTGGTGTTTGCTGGGTACCCAGAGCATTCCTGATAAAGCCCAGGACAATAATAATTCTGGTGAAAGATGTGACCATGATAATAATCGATGGTGCCAGGGACAAAATTGTGAGCACAAGAAGAATTTGTAATGCTGTGTTTAATGACTGCGGGTCATTGGATTGGGTAAGGGCAAAGGTCAGTTTGGGTATGGAAAAATTCATTTGTTGTTCAGTTCCTCAATTTCACCGGAATTTTTAATGATATTTTTTAAAGTATTTTCAAAATGGTCAGGTAGTTTCGTTTTCTTTTTGAAGAAGTTAAGCCCGGACAATGGTCCTGCTTTTTTTTCATCTTCTTCATGTTCGGTTAATATCTGCAAAATTTCTTTCTGTTCTTTAACAGTATCCATAAGCATCAGTTGGTTATTGCTGCTGGCTATCAGATATAGTTTCTTGCTTATTTTTATAAAAAGTATTTTCAGGTTCTGGTTGATAACAACTTCTTTGAGTAAATAACTCTGCGGCTTGGCTTTATTTTTAATAAAAAATTTTAAGACCAGAACAGTCAGATAGATTAATAACAGTACAAGTAATATATTGGTTATAAAGCTGACCGGATTTACTGATACTCCCTGCAAATTACCTGTTGGATATGCAGTTGTGCCGACAGCATTGGGTGTGGGATCCTTAAGAAAATACAAAGGATCGTTACTCATAAGAAATTAAGGTTTTCTTTTTGAATGGGTCAGTATTTCTGTGATACGGATGGCAAAGTTTTCATCAATGACCACTACTTCACCCTTGGCGATTAATTTGCCATTGGCCATTAAATCAACTGGCTCACCCGCAAGCCGATTCAGCTCGACAACAGTACCCAGTCCGAATTCCAGAATATCGGAAATTGATTTTTTTGAACGTCCGAGTTCAACCGTAAGTTCCAGCGGGATATCTTTAATCAGGTCAATGTCCGAAGCTGGAGTGCCGTCTTTTTTGGTGTCTGTAAAAGGCTGGTATTTGAATTCCTCAGCTTTGGCTGAGCTTCTGTTTTCCGCGGATGGAGGGCTTTTGGCAGGAGTAGGGGTTTCTACCGCAGTATTGCCGACACCCATGAACCCCAACAAAGAATCTATCTCGTTTTGACTGATACTAATTGCATCGCCCATAATATCCCCTTTATTACCACTAACCTTATTGTATTATAAAATCGTTGAAATATACGTTCAATACTTTTTCCGATTTTAACACAAAATTACATTTAACCAGAATTGCTTTACGCAAATTGTTTTTCCCTTCGATTGTTTTAATGTCATTAAAAGAATTATTGGATAATATATTAATAATATAATTTCTTAACATAGGTTCACGCTCTTCAATTTCTTTTTTATCTTTTTCACTGTTTACTTCCAGCGCAACCGATACTTTCAAGTAACGCCGGCCACCATAATCTACCAGGTTCACAACAAAATCCCGCAAGGGTATCAGTACGGTAGTTTCTTCCTTTTTAGGATTGGCCTCCTCTTTAGGTATGGGTTTGTTCGTTAAGAAAATAACTGTTGCCAGTGTAATTATGGATATTACAATTAAAAGTACAACTGCTGCTATTATTACAGTTATGATACTTAGCGGTTTTTTGGGTTCAGCCTCTTTGGTATTTTCTTTGTCTTTGTTTTTTTTGTTGTCTTTTTTCCCCTCGTCTTGCTTTTCGGCCATAATGTTTAACTATAACTCATTATTCTCCTTTTTGACAACAATTATGGCAACCCTTCTGTTCTTGGCACGATTCTCCGGGCTGGTGTTGGGAACCAGAGGCTTATATTCTCCGAAACCGGCAATGGAAACTTTGTAGGGTTTTACTTTTCCATAATCAACTAAAAATTTTTCTACAGCCAGGGCTCTGGCTGCCGACAGCTCCCAGTTGGACGCATAAAGACCGTGTACGATAGGAAGATTATCTGTATGTCCTTCTATAACATAGTTAAAACTCAGGTCAGCCAGTATTTCTCCTATTTTGCGTAATGCCGGCAAGCTTTCCGGCTTAAGGTTAGCTTGTCCCGGGCCGAATAATATGCCGTCACTGAGACGAATTTCCATATTACCGTCTTTATTAAAGTTGGCCTGAATGTCTTGCCCCATTTCATTATCTTTGATGAATGACGCGACATCATGCATGGTAGATTCCATTTCCTTTTGATCCACATCACGTTCTGTGGGCATACCTATTCCGGGCATGATAAGCCCTCCGCTCATGTCCGCTACACGCGGTGTGCCGCGACCCAGGGTCAACCTCAAAGACTCAGCAAGTGCGCTGAATTTTTTGGAATCGACCATACTTAACGCGTACAACACAATAAAAAAAGTCAGAAGCAGAGTGATAAGGTCAGCGTAGGTTAAAAGCCAGCGTTCATGATTTGGTGCTTTTTCCGGTTCTTTTTTTTTAGCCATATCTCTATATATTAATTTGGCAGACCATTAAGCCGCCGGTTTTTCAAGTTTCTTTTTGTCAAATTCCATCTGTTCTTTAGATTCCAGGAAGCTTTTAAGCTTTTCCTCTATGAGCATGGTAGTAGCGGCTTCATGCAAAAGAAATAAACCTTCCATAACGAATTGCCGTTCGTACTGTTCGATATGATTATGCGCTTTTAATTTGGCTCCCAGAGGAAGGTAAACAAGATTGGCAAAAGCAACTCCGTATAAGGTAGCAACAAAAGCCAGCGCAATTGATTTACCGAGTTCGGCAGGATTAGCCAGGTTGCTCAGAACGGAGATTAAGCCCATAACCGTTCCTACAACACCCATGGTCGGCGAGTAGCCGCCGGCGGATTCCAGTATTTCAATAGCGGTTTTATGTCTGGTACCGGTCAGTTCCGAATCCAGCTCCAGAATATTTCTCAAAGTTTGCTGTTCGACACCGTCTACAATGAGCCTTAATCCCTTTTTTAAAAAGGGGTCTTCAATACTGTCCAGTTCTTTATCCAGGCTCAAAACGCCTTCTTTACGGATTTTTGCCGAGAGTTTTTTGAACGTATCTATATATTCTTCCAGATTTTTTTTCTCTAACTTGAAAACGATTTTTAGAGCTTTGGGAAGATGTTTTATTTCTTCAAAGGGAAAAGATACTCCCACTGCGCCAATGGTCCCCCCAAATACAATCATGGCAGCAGTGGGAGCAAGAAGGGCAAGAATATTACCGCCTTCAATCAGAAAGGCAGTGATCAGAAAAACAAACCCGAAGAGTAAGAATACTATTGTTGATTTTTGCATAGCAATTTATGAGTCATTTCCAGAGTTTATAAAGCCAAAACCCCGGAATGTATCCGGGGTGGTATGGTTGTTAATAAGCATTATGCTTTACTCCGCATCAGATGTTACCTCTTCATGTTAACCAGTGTCTGCAGCATGTCATCGCCGGTAGTAATTACTTTTGAATTTGCCTGAAAACCTCTTTCATAAATAATCATATTGGCAAATTCCTGAGCAACGTCTACGTTGGACATTTCCAAAGTACCTGCTGATAATGAACCTCGGCCGCCAGTGTTTGCGGCACCTACCTGAGCTGCTCCTGAGTTGTTGGAAGATATAAACATACTGTCTGATACTTTCAGGAGACCACCGGGGTTATTAAAAGCAGCAACGGCCAGTTGCCCGAGCTTCTGGTTTAAACCGTTGGTATAAATACCCAGAATTTCACCGTTGGAGTCGATACTATAGGTGGACAGAGCGCCGTTCGGATAACCGTCTTGTTTGATATGGACCATGGTTGACGGGTCTGCGTATTGTGTTACTTCAGTGAAATCAGGAGTAATTGACAGCGAGCTGGCACCACCCTGAGCACCGACAGATATTGTTCCGCTATTTGCGCCAGATTGGATCGTACCGTTACTATCAAAAGTTAAGGTTCCGGAACCGGTGGTATCAACCCCTGATGCTGTCCATGTCCAGGTATTGTTTGCCGTACGGTTCAAGGTAAGTGTAACAGTATGTTCATTACCCAAGGAATCGTAAACAGATGTTGATACTGTATGGTCTGTGGCTTGAACAGTATTTACAACAAATGAACCGGTTTTAAATCCATCGGTTTGCGCTATGATATTTATACCATCAAGTCCTGTAATGGTAGCATCACCGTTGCTGAATGACAGATCTACTTTGTGTGTTCCTCCACCATCTTCTTCCTGAAAGTAGTGGGTTACAGAAGCAGCCGTTGAGGTTTTTCCTAATTCGGATTTATCAGTCGACCAGTTTCCTACATTGGAAAAGAAGAGATCGGCAATACCGTCATGAGAGGCAGGATTATCATTATCTGCGATTTTTACATAACCGGCTGTATCATGGGAATTATCGCCGATATAAAGTTTACCTGACTTGTTTAATCCCATAAATACCGCATTTGCACCTGTGCCATATTGAGCTTGTGACCAGGTATTAAAAGCAGTGATTAAACCGGTTACTGTGGTGGCACCAGTAACTCCAGCTGCTGAAAGATCGAATGTTTGATTGGCTCCGTTAACAGTTACAACCAGATCATTGGTATTATCCAGACCTGTCAATGTATCTGTAAGTGCAAGTCCTGTCTTGGCTCCAACAGTTTTGGCATGCGCTGCCCATTTTCCGTTTCCTGTACCGAAGACATTGGCTGCTATACCGTTGGTTGTGAGATCGTCATCTTCAACATATACATTGGAGCTTAAACCTGCTACGTTTTGGGAAATTTTTACAGCATTATTGGATAGCTCTGCTGTAACCCCGGTAACCTGTGAGTTTATTGCTGATATCAGTTCGTTTACCGAGCTGTTTACACCATTACTTAGTGTAATACCATGAGCAACTCCGTTTACAACGACTTTAAAAGTGCTAAGGTCTGTTACCCCCAAAGCTGATAAAGTTTCAGTACCATTCAACGAATTACGTTCTCCCAAATGGGTTTCAGCCTGAACACTTACATAGTGAGTTCCTACAACATCGGTTATAGGAAAAGGTGTCGTATTGGTTTCATCCATGGCAGTAGTACTTCCTGAATACTTACCATAGACGCGTTCTACATTGGCCGAGTTTCCTGCAGCCAGTTTAGGAGTACCTAACATATCAGAAGTGGAATCCAGATTGTGCGCGTACTGGATTTTTGTACTGGCATTGGCGTTGATGGTTTGGCCTACCGGAATGGTAATGCCGGAAATTGAAGAGTTCCTGTCTATTTCACCTGTACTGGTTGCTTGCCAGCCCATAACTTTCATGCCGTTGGCATGTACCATAGTACCGTTGGCGTCAAAGGAGAATGAACCTGCTCTTGTAAAGGTGGTATTGCTTCCGTCACTCAGAATGAAGAAGCCGTTCCCCTGTATTGCCAGGTCACTCATGGTACCTGTAGATTGCAGGTTGCCTTGTGAATGCGATACATCGATTGCTGAAGTGCCCACACCTAATCCGACTTGTATCGGGTTGGTACCGCCTCTGCCGCTGTCAATAGGTGTTGACGCACCACGGATTGTTTGGCTTAACAGATCATTAAACTGAATACGTGAACTTTTGTAACCGACTGTGTTTACGTTGGATATATTGTTACCGATTACATCCAGTCCGATTTGATGGTTACGGAGACCGGATAAACCAGAGAACATGGATCGTAACATATTTTGCCCTCCTTAATTTGCTGGTTCCCTACAGGAGGACCAACCAGCATTTTTCTACAAAATTTTATTTACCTAACTAATAATCGCGCTATCAATATTGGTAATCACTTGCTCTTTCATGGAACTTTTATCCATAGCCGTTACCACGGTCCGATTGGCAATGCTCACTACCAGAGCCAAATCGTCCACAAGAACCAGTGAATCCCGCGAACCTTTTTCCGATGCCTTATCTATGGCTGACGTAATACGTTGTAAATCGTCTTTTGAGATTTCGATATTTCTTTTTTGTAACCTGGCAATAGCATGATTGGAAAAATGGACAATATTATTTTCGTCTGAAAGTCCAAGTTTTTGTTTGAATTCTTCCCGGAACTTGCTCTCAGCGATCTTGCGGTCGCTTTGCACCTCGACGCGCTGGCCGATTTGTTCCGATTGAATTCGTTGTATGTCCTGACTGAATTTGTCCAAGTTGTTCATGCTAGCTTACTCACACCTCCTTCCGTTAATTATTTTATTAATAAACCACATCTATATTTGCCAGGGATATTTCTTTTGAGGAAACAGTGCCCCACAAACTGCTTAACGCTGTCGGCATCTCGTCTGAACTTGAATAGCCCAGTGCTGATGCATAGGCGTCCAGAGAAGAAATAGAAGAATTAAACTGCAATGTATCTGTGCTTTGAGAAGCTGATGTAAATAAAATATCTTTGAAACTATCGTAGTTTAGCGAAGAATCGCTAAAAGCTTTTATTGTTTTTGCTTTATCCGCGGTATAATCTCCTGATGGCATGAGAAGTGTATATTTGCCGGAAAGAAATTTTACTCCACCTATAACACCGGTAGATTGTATGCCTGTATCAGGGTCTGTAGTAACTACTGTTTTTCCGATAAGAGAATATGCCTGTCCGCCTTCCAGGCTTTGCTGCATATTCTGCATGGACTCCAGAGAACTGAACTGGGCCAGCTGAGCTACGAAACTTTCGTTATTCATGGGAGACATTGGGTCCTGATACTTGAGCTGGGTAACGAGCAATTGCAAAAACTCGTCTTTACCCATATCATTAGTTTTTTTTGTTGTGGACGCAACCGAGTTAAAGGCGTTGGTCTGAACTTGTGTTGCACTGCTTGCCATTTGTTTTCCTCCTTCAGGCTATTGAATTTAGAGCCCCGTTATAATAATCATCTGACAAAGAGGGGTCATTCGGGTTTATTCCTGCTACGTTATTAGATTTTCCCAGATCAAACCCTGACCTGTTCTTTGTATCCTGTTCCAATAAATTATTGAATGACTGCCCATTGCTACCCTGTGTGTTAACCTCGACTGATATGGCAGCCAAATGTCCGTTTTGGGCCAGAGCGTCCTTCAACTGATTGAAATTACTTTCCAGAATTGATTTAACTACATCACTGTTAACCTGAAATTTGGCTGTAAGCAATGATGCTTCCTGTGCAGAATTTGTGTGCTCTCTGGTCAGGCTAACCTTTATATCGCCGAGTTCACGGGGATGAAGTTGCAGAGTCAGTTCGGTCTGTCCTTTTAATTTGGTGAGTGTAACAAAATTTTTGAATTGATTAATAACTTGATATTGCTTTTCTATATTGGCTATTCTTTCAGTATTGGGAGTAAAAGGTTTGGCTGTCTGAACAGGTTCTTTGGGTTGAGATAACTCTTTTTGCAGAGATTGAATAAAATCTTCGCTTTTTTCATTATTCTGCGGAGCTGAAAGTGTTTTTTCTTTCCATTTAAATACAAGCTCTTTACTTACCTCATCTTTATCCTTAAGAAAAGTAATTTTGATATTTGTTTTATTTGCCTCATCATTCATAGATATTCCCTGAAAAGTTATTTCATTTTCTTTCGCTGTTTCGATATTTACATTTTTTTCAGGTTTCTGGATAGCTATGGGTTCCGTAATCATAACGGTTTTTACTGTATCCTTTTGCTTATAATCAAGAATTTTGCCATCCATAGCAGTTAACAGTTCTTCAAATTTTTCCTGCAGGTTTTGCACAAATTCTTTTATAGAAGTTTTATCAGTTCCTGACTGTGAAGAAATATCTGTTGAATTTGTCTGTACAGTGAGGTCGCTGAGTGATTGTAAAAGAGAATTAAGATCATCCTGTTGTTGTCCGGCCGAGCTATTCGTATTACCGGTTTTGGCATTATCAGTATTTTGAGCAACTTTTTCTGTCCCCTGTTTTTTTATGCCTGTATCCGCAGACTCTGTTTTAATATCATTGGGTGCGAATTTATCTTTCAGGGTTTGGAGCTGGGTATGAACGGTATTTAATAAATCTTCAATGGAACTGATGTCTTTTTGGTCCAGTTGCGGTTTTATTTCTTTGGAAAGCAAAGATATTTTCAGGTTAAGTTTGAGGACCAATTCTTTGCTTTCTTCATCATTTGCCGGCAGGTATTGATCCAGCTTGGTCAAAAGCATCTGCATTTGATGCAGTATGGATAAGAGTTTCTTATAGGTGAGAGAATCTACATCTGTTTTTGAATCTGATTTTTCCGGCTTGTCGGTTTTAGAGGTTTTTTGAAAAATCAGGGATAATAAGTTGGTTGCTTTGGATTTGTTGTCTACAGATTCCTCTATTAATTTACTTAATTTTTCCAGCATTTTTTCTTCATTTGTATCTGTTTTCCCCATAGATGTTTTTGTCGAACCATCTGTATTGGTAGATGTAACAGCTTCTGTCCCTCCGTTTATTTGTTGCTTGAGTTGTTGAACGTAGCGCACATTTTCTCTGGATGCCAGCATATTATTCTCTAATTGAGGTGTGTCGCTTTGTTTTATATCTGCTAGTTCCGGCTGCTGGAACTGGTCTTTAAGGATCATAGAAAACTGGTCACTGCCTATTGAATCGGCAAAAAAACTTTTGTCCGAAAGAATATTTTCCATCTGTATGTTCGAAAACGATACAGCTTGCATAGGTCCCCCCCTTTAGTAAAAGCACTGACACTCACAAAATATGCGAGAGTCGCTTCCCTAATATGTAATATTCTTCCGTGAAAAACCCCTGTACAAAATCCCTGTTGTACTTAATATATTACTTATTAATTTAAAAATGTAAAGGGGGGTGGGCTAAAAAAATATTTTTTATCATTAAATTTTTATTCCATTTATTATAAACTATAGGTTAGTGAATGTTGAGAAATTTTAGAATAAACGGATAACAAAATGCCCGAAGAGAATAAAAAACCAAATAAACCGGAAGAGAATAAAAAAGAGGGTAATCCAGCTCCTCCCAGAGAAAGACCGCAAAGACCGGTTGAAGATGAGATAGAAACATCAGTAAGCAAAGTGAATCTGCGTGAAGAAATATCCAGGATCACTATTAAGACGCTTACATATATTGCTGCCCTGCTGATTTTCTTTTTGTTATTTTATCTTATATTAGCCAATCTGGCTTTTTTTGGAATTATTCCAAAACGCGTGGCTTATAATCTTCCTGTTATCGGGCATTATGTCAGAAAAATTGTCTCTACTGAGAAACGTATCCAATGGGCTAAAGAACTTTTGGAAGACAAAAAACAGATGAAAAAAGTAGGCGAACTGAATATTGATATAACCGAAGAAAGTGATATTGAAGGCGCCATATCGAAAACTCCTTTTTTGAATAAACTGAGAGTGATAAAAAATCGGGTCAAAAACAGAGAATTCGCGGAAGTCTGGATTGATAATGTTTTGGCTATGCAGATTTATGTGGGTATAGGTACCAATACAGCTTATGAAAGGGCCAAGTATATAGTGCAAAAAATAAACGAGCAACTGAATAGAAAAGCTAATTTTAATGAACTGCTGCCTGTTATACAGGATGATGAGTACAGAGCGTTGCTTGGTACAACAGAACTTTTTAAAGTACGCAAGGAAGATGGTATTTTTTATAATATGGATTCAAAGAAGCTATTATATCAGTGGGTTAATAATGTACGTGTGGCCCTGGGCGCTACGTTATTGGAAGAACCCAAATTTTTAGTAGAAGAAAAAGAAGCTCCGCCCGAGACAAAAAATGCTAATGCACCAGTAGCTAAAACAATAACGGAACAACCCAAAATTGTTGAAGCAAAAAAGCCGGTAGCGCCTGAAAAGCAACCGGAAATTCAGCAGAAAACCGAGATAACAAAGAATGAAGAAACAGAAGCTGCCAAAAAAGAGGAATATATTAAGAAGCTGAAAGCTGTAGCCGCGGTTTGTGAAAAAATGGATCTGGAAGCTTTAATTCAGGTTTTTGATAAAATGAATAAAAAGGAAGCTGAGGAAATACTGCTCAAGCTCAGTAATAAAAAATTAACCAAATTATTCACTGGCTTGCCTCCGCAGCAGGTAGCTATCTATCAGCGAGAACTAACCAGCGGGAAATTAACCGAAGAGCCTGAAAAGAACTTCAAACAACTTGTTCCGGTCTGGGAAAAATTACCACCAGAAGAGACTTTGGCTATATTCGCCTTTTTGAAAGATGATGAAAAAAGGAAAATTATGGGTAGCCTGACCGTGAAGAAAAAGTCGCGTCTTTTGTCTACAATGCAAACAGATGATGCCACAAAATTTTTGAAAGAATTAAAGAAGTAGACTATTTGCTTTTTTGCAATTCAACCAGTTTTTCTTCTTCTTCTGCAACCATATGCGCCACATGCTTTTTTAAAAAGTCCAGTGCGTAAAAATTTTCTTGGATGACGCTGTAAAACTCTATCAGGAACATTTTTTCAAAAGTCACTTTTTGTTCGTTGGCAGCAGTCAGCAGATAATTATAAAAATCTTTAATACTTTCCATTTCGTTCAAATAGGAGAGACATTGAAATTGGGCCAGCTCTTCCCTGAACTCTTTAAAATTTTTATATTTTAACCCTTTGGTTATAAGGGCCAGAAGTTTGTCTTTGTTGCTGGCTGTCGGCCTGAGTTTCGGAAAGAATATAACCAGTTGATTTAAGCGGTAACAAATGGTGGCCAGCAGGTCAAACGGCCCTTTATTTTTTTTCCTTACACAAGCCCTGGCAACATCCATAAAGCTTTCGGGCTGATTCAGATAATCAAGTTCCTCTTCTTTTTGCGTCATTATAGGTTTGTTATTCCCTTATAAGATTTGTTTAAAACATGAAATATTTATTTTTGGGATACGATAAATTTAATGAAGGATAATGTTTAGGGGATACTATGCATAAAAAGATAATAAGTACCGGAATAACCGGCAAACCTCATAAAAGTACGAACAAGATTCATGCTACGGCAATATCTCCGGGTCTTGTTTTTGCTGACAAAAAAGATATTTTTTATTATCAGGTCCTGAGTATTCAGGACATTAAATTGCCGGAACATTTAATAAATGCCGATTTGGGTAAACGAGACGATAAGTGGGTTGAGAAGCAAATACAACTTTTTTGTAAAGCCGCGGCTGCTATTAAGGAAAAAGCCAACAGGTGCCCAACCCAGATAGGACATATCAAGCAAACTTTATCTGATCCGGGATATATTTATATAACCGAAGAAAGAGTTCGCAAGAAGCTGGAAGAAGAAAGGAAGTCTTTACCTGAGGTAATCAAAGAATTAACTATAGATTATTTGAATGAAATAAAAGACCTTCTGGAATTTCAGCCATACATGAAAGAAGGTTATTATGACGCGGAAGCTTTGGGTTTAAGTCTGCTGGAAGAATTGGGGGTAAATCTTTTTCAAAATTTTATGCAGTTGAATCTGAAAAAAGGCCAAAGACCTGTTCTTATTGTGAATCGTTTGTCTCATGATATGTGTTATTTGATACAAAATAACATTTCAGCAGTTATTGCTAAGGAAAATTCAGGATCAGGACATCCTGCGATTATGGTTAAAGCCATGGGCATCCCTATGATTACGGGCGTGGACATAGAAGACTTGAAAAATGTTGAGAATGTTTTTGTTGATGCGAATGCAGGGAATGTCCATTATAATCTGGAACCAAAAAAAGTGGATATGGTACTGGCTGAGATAGAAAAGTTCAATATTGATAAGGCTAGAAGTTTGCACGTTATGTATAAGGAATCAAAATTTCTGGACGGAATTCCTTTTCAACTGGCTGCGACCATAAATTTAATGCAGGAACTCAGTTATATGCAGGTTACCCTGGCTGATGGCATAGGACTGGTGCGCACCGAAAAAATATTAGCCTCAATCAAACAACTGCCGACTTTTTTACAGCAGAAAGAAATATACAGAAAAATTATCGATGCTTTCCCTGAAGCTATGGTTCGGATTTTTGATGTGGCCGACGACAAACCTTCGGAATATATAAAAGGAAGCGGAAGAGGTATTGATATCATCCGTCAGAATGAAGCTTTTTACATAAATCAACTGGCCGCAATGATCAGCTCCGGGGTAAAAAACATACTGATACCTATGGTAAGGGACGAAAGGGATATCCGTTATATCTACAGGATAATAAAACAGGCCGCCAAGGAATTGGATAGTGAAAATGAAAAGGAAATATTTAACAAACTAGAGAGTATTAAAATTCATGTAATGCTCGAAACCTTTAAGGGGACATATAATCTTAAAAAAATAATAAACGAATTAAAACAGCAGATGGCTGTTTTGCATAATACCAGACCGGACTCAGCTGAAGTTCAGAAGTTAATGAGCGAAACATGCATAAGTATCGGCTGGAACGATTTCAGTAATAATGTATGTTCCGAAACAAGATATGTCCATGATAAAAAGCAGGCTAAATTTAATTTTTTGAAGTATTTATTGATAAAAGATCTTTTTAAACTTATTAAGGATGAAGGTTTAAAAACGAGTATTTGCGGAGAAATACAACCGCTACGCGAAGCAGCTTATATGTTATTCGGACTTGGTGCTGATAAGATCAGTGTATCTTCAGCGGAAATAGTAGACCTAAAAGAGGGCATGACCTTAATGAACAGTCAAAAATTTCCGGAATTTTTTGACCTCCTGCAGGAAATGGAGCCTGTTAAAGAGTTGCTGGAATTTATAAATTTATCTTTGGGTTTTGTAGATGGTAAGTCATTTATAATACCAGGAATTACCGAACAAAAAGCTGAAAAATTAATAGAATATTTGGGCAGGAAAGGTGTACTGAAAAAGAATAGAATACAACATATAAGTGATGAAAAACTTGATAGTATCAAAACGTATCTGGATGAGAAGTATCCTGAGCAAAAGGAATATATCCTTATGGTCTTGAGCTTGGCTTGCGGCAATCCTTACCTGAACTTTTTTTTCAGATTAAGCAAAGGTTTGATTAATTCTGAAAAATTTCAAATACTGCTTAGCGGCGCCGGCGAATCTATATCGGATTTATTCAGAAACAGGTTCGACTATTTATCTACGCCTTAATTATAACAAGCAAAATAGTTATAAATAAATTTCGCTAAATGTTATATAATTCTTCTAATGGACAAAGAATTACGCTATAAAATTCGCGAGCTGGCCAAGCATATAAAGAGTTATAACAAGTACTTTGATCTGGATAAATTTTTCGCGGCCTTTGAATTCGCTCTGGAGGCCCATAAGGGGCAGAAACGTAAATCAGGGGAAGATTACATCTGGCATCCGGTAAATGTTACCGAGATACTGGCTGACTATGAAGCCGATGAAAAAACAATAATTGCCGCTCTTTTGCATGATACGGTTGAAGATACCAATATTACTTTTCAGGACATTGAAGCAGACTTCGGTGAAGATATTGCCAAAATTGTTGACGGGGTTACAAAGCTGGGCAGGATAAACTTCAGCAGCGCCGAAGACGCCAAAGTAGAAAATTTTCGTAAAATGTTTCTGGCCATGGCCAAAGATATTCGCATTATCATCATTAAACTGGCAGACCGTTTGCATAATATGCGAACACTGAAATTTTTAGACGAAGAGAAACGCAAACTCATTGCCAAAGAAACGCTGGACGTTTATGCTCCGCTTTCACACAGACTGGGCATGTCTAATATTAAATGGGAGCTTGAAGACCTCTGTTTCCGTTATCTGCACGAACAGGATTATCAAAAGTTGAAAAAAGAAATCGCGGCCAAGCGGGAGGAACGTGAACAATATATACAGGATTTTGTAACAGATGTGGAAGATATGCTCAAAGCAGAACATATAACACCTGCAGTTACCGGACGGCCCAAGCATTTTTGGTCTATCTACAATAAAATGCGCCAGCAGCGCACCAGCATTAAGAACCTTTACGATTTATACGCCATTCGTATAATTGTGGAAAACACTAAAGAATGTTATGCCACCTTGGGTATAATTCATACGCATTTCAAACCGATTCCGGGTCGTTTTAAAGATTATATCGCCATGCCCAAACAGAACATGTACCAGTCTATTCACACTGTAGTTATTGGTCCTGAAGGGAAACCGGTAGAGGTGCAGATCCGGACCAAGGAAATGCATAAAGTTTCCGAGTTCGGTATTGCCGCGCACTGGAGGTATAAAGAAGGCAAAATCAAGGAAGAACCGTTTGAAAAGAAACTAGCCTGGCTGCGTGAACTTATTGAGTGGCAGGATGATGTAGATAATAAGGATTTTTATGATAACCTGAAGCTGGACCTGTTTACAGATGAGATATTTGTATTTACTCCCAAGGGTGATGTTTTTGAACTTCCGGCCGGGGCTACACCGCTGGATTTTGCTTACAGGGTTCATACGGAAATAGGCCATCGTTTCAGGGGAGCTAAAGTAAATAATCAAATAGTAAATATCGATTTTAATTTGTCCAACGGCGATATAGTGGAAATTATTACAGCCAACGTGTCCATGCCCAAACTTTCCTGGTTATCTGTGGTAAAAACCTCTTCAGCGCGCAATAAAATTAAACAATGGTTCAAAAAAAATACAAGTCTCTACGATGATGAAAAGCTGCCGGCAAAGTCGGCGGAAAAAGCTGAAGAAAAAAAAGTGGAAACATCTACAGAGAAGGAAATAGAATGCCTGCCGGATAAAACTTTAGGCAAGGACGCTCGCAAAAGCAGCGGTATTATTGTTCAGGGCGACACTGATGTGCTTACATATTTAAGCCGTTGTTGTAACCCTGTGCCGGGCGATGATATAATTGGATATATTACCAAAGGCCGGGGCATCGCTGTCCATCAGAAATCATGCAGAAATGTACTTTTGCTGGATCAAGCCAGGCTGATCAGGGTAAAATGGGATGAGTGTTACGGTGGCAGTTTTGATTTGGCCATTGAAATTGATGCTTATGATCGGGTTGGGCTGCTTAATGATATAGTAGCCAAAATAACCGAGATGAAAATTAATATCTTGAATGGCCAGATAAAGACTACAACCAATGCCAAGGCTAAAGTAAATTTGATGATCAGCATACCGAATATCAAATTACTGGAAAGCATAATAAACAAAATAAAAATGGTAAGCGATGTATATGATGTCAGAAGGAAATAAAAGATAAATGGGTAAATTATTATTTTTGCTTGTTCAGGCCGCTCTTATAAATAACTTTGTTTTAGCCAGGTTTTTAGGCATATGTCCGTTTATCGGAGTATCCAACAATTTTCAGTCGGCAGGTGGCATGGGGATGGCAGTTACCTTTGTAATGCTCGTTGCCAGTATTGCTACCTGGTTTATACAGAAACTTATACTGGTCCCATTGCATGCGGAATACCTGCAGGTAATTTTTTTCATTCTGGTCATTGCCGGTCTGGTTCAGTTTATTGAAATGATCATCAATAAAAAATCTCCGGTACTGAAAAGAATGTTGGGAATATATTTGCCGCTTATAACCACGAACTGCGCGGTGCTGGGTGTTGCGGTCATAAATGTGATGAACAATTATAATTTGTTAGAGAGTATAATTTACAGTATCGGGGGCGGACTGGGTTTTACTCTGGCCCTGTTTTTAATGGCTGGAATACGTGAACGTCTGGAAGAAGCCAATGTCCCCAGGATTTTTAAGGGCGTGCCCATTGCTTTTATTACAGGCGGACTTTTATCGCTGTCTTTTATATTGTTTTCATCTTTCTGAAAAAATACAGCGGATAAAGTGTAAAGGAGTTAACAAACGTGTTTGAAATTCTAAGTGTTATTCTTCTGGCTTTGCTTGGTTTGGGCCTGGGCATTTTTTTAGCCTACAGTTCTCAAAAATTTAAAGTGGAAAAAGACCCCAAAATAGAAAAATTGGAGGAAGCGCTGCCCGGGTCAAATTGCGGTGCCTGCGGTTATCCCGGATGTTCCGGTCTGGCTGAAGCTCTGGCCAAGGGCGAGGCAGCTTATGATGCGTGTAAAGCGGGAGGCTCAACTACAGCAGATAAAGTTTGTGCAGTTCTGGGTAAAGATATACAAAATGAAAAGAGCGAAAAACAATTTGCCTATATTCGTTGTAAGGGAATGGGAAAAGATGTGGCTAAAGAAAAATTTACCTATATAGGCATTGATTCCTGTTTAATGGCCATGCAAACCGGTGGTGGCTGGAAAGAGTGTTCTTACGGTTGTCTGGAGTTGGGTGATTGTGTGAAAGCCTGTATTTTTGATGCCTTGAAAATTAATAAACAGGGTTATCCGGAAGTAAATGTGGCCAAATGCACAGCCTGTGGTCTGTGTGTTAAAGCCTGCCCCAAGAATTTAATAACAATGATCGGACTGAAAGACAAGACCTATCTGGTTGGATGCCAGTCAAAAGACAAAGGCAGCGTTGTTAGAAATGTTTGTAAAATTGGCTGTATCGGCTGCGGTCTTTGTGTAAAAGCCTGTAAATACCATGCCATTAAACTGGAAAACGCTTTGGCGGAAATTGATCAGACCAAATGCAAGTTTTGTGGAGAGTGCGTAAAGGTTTGTCCGCAAAAGACTATTGATTGCCTGGATGCACCGTTATGTGTTGATACCGCAAGTAAAAAAAGTGATGCTTGTGCTGCCTGCGGAGTTTGTAAGTAATCAGTTATCCGAAGATTTTTTTTACCGCATTGCTTAATACATCTTCTTGTATGGGTTTGATGATATAGTCGATTGCGCCTGCTTCCAGCGCCTCAATGATCGTATTCTGGTCGCCGATATTGGTGAGCATAATGACCTTGGCTTGTTTGTTGATTTGTATAATTTCTTTAAGCGCCTCTATCCCATCCTTTAAGGGCATCGTAATATCGAGAATTGTCAGGTCGGGTTTCTTTAATTTGAATAGCTCTACAGCCATTACCCCGTTATCTGCTTCAATAATTTCATGATTAAGATTTTTTAAAATATAGGTTACGCGCATCCTTACCAGCTCTGCGTCATCCACTACCAGGATTTTTGCCATTGTCTGTAAAACCTCCTCCTCAGGCAGATTGTTTTCAATAAAATAATACAACAAATGAATGCTTTTATCTATGCCACAGGTTTTTTTTGGGATAAACTATTATTATGAAGTATTTCAAAGGTTCTTTATACTTTTCAGTGGTTGTATTTTTTTTGGTTTTTTTGTGGGGGTTTCATCTGGGCGGAATAAATCTGGCCATGGAGGGTTTATTTATAGCGGCCATACTTTCGGTAATGGAAGTGAGCCTTTCATTTGACAATGCTGTAGTGAATGCATCTGTTCTGAAAACCATGAGTGCCAAATGGCAAAAAAGGTTCTTAACCTGGGGAATTATTATCGCTGTGTTTGGGATGAGACTTTTATTCCCAATTCTGATTGTAGCAATTA
>JAQURL010000030.1 GCA_028715625.1 Candidatus Margulisiibacteriota bacterium
TAAAGCTGATTAAGAAAAATATACAGGGTGTAAAAACAGTCCTGGGTGTAAGTAACGTTTCCTTCGGTCTGACACCCCCCGCCAGACAGGTATTAAACCTGGTTTACCTGCATTTCGCTTTTAAATATGGTCTTGATTTTGCGATTTACAACATAGATCATTATCAGGACATTAAAAAACTTCCGAAAATCGAATTTGAACTGGCAAAAAATTTATTATTCAATGAGAGCCCAAAAGCCTTGATCGAATTTGTAAATTACTTTACAGGAAAAGTTGAACAACCGGTCAAAAAAATTGAAAAAGAAAATCTTGGCCAGCCAATAGAAAAATTGCTGCAGGAAGCCATCATCAACAGGAAAAATGAAGGAATAACCGGACTTCTTGATGAAGCGTTAAGCAAATATACTGCTATAGAAATAATTAACCGTTTACTTTTACCTGCCATGAAAATTGTAGGAGATAAAATGGACAGTGGTGAAATAATACTGCCTTTTGTGTTGGAATCAGCGGATGTCATGAAAAAAGCGGTAAAATATCTGGAAAGATATCTGGGAAAAACAGATTCCATTTATAAAGGGACTGTTATTCTGGCAACCGTTTTCGGAGATGTACATGATATTGGTAAAAATCTGGTAAAAACTATTCTGGCTAATAACGGGTATAAAGTTATTGACCTGGGCAAACAAGTGCCGGCAGATACAATTATTGAAACAGCAATAAAAGAAAAAGCTACGGCCGTTGCTCTCTCGGCACTACTCGTGAGCACTTCCAGACAAATGCAAATGGTTGTAGAAAAACTCGCTGACGCCGGACAAAAAATTCCGGTGTTAATCGGTGGAGCCGCTATAAATGAAAATTTTGCCGAAACTATTTCCAAGGTGCATGGCAAACCATATGCCGGTAAAGTATTTTATTCCAAGGATGCCTTCAACGCGTTAAAAATTCTGGAGCAAATATTAAATGACTAAAGAACGACGTATGACATTGGAAAGTCTTTACCCATATATAAACTTAAAGGGTATTTTTATCAATTCCTGGGGATTGAATAAAAGAAACGGACCAAAGGATGAAATCGTACAAAAATTTACCGGAATTTTTAACTACCTGAAGCAATACCTGCTGGAAACAGGCATCAAAGGAATTGCCTACTACGATTATTTTACGGTCCGGATTGAAGATAACAGTCTGATTTTCCCTGGTAAAGATGTAAAATGGACATTCCCCAGAATTCAAAACAAATGTATTGCCGATTCTGCCAAAGAAACCGGTACTATAGCCTTGCAAGTTGTTACCCTTGGCAAAAAAATAAGTGAAATCATGGATCTGATGGAAAAAGACGAACAATTTTCTCTGCTCTTTTATCTGCATGGATTTTCCGTATGGCTCACAGAAGCTCTGGCTGAGCGGCATCATGGTATGATACATGATGAATGGAAAGACAAAAACCGCAAAGAACGTTATTCCTTCGGCTACACTTTATGTCCGGACCTGTCCTATCAGCAAGACCTTTTTAAACTGCTGGACCTTAATACCAGCTCCGAGGTTGAGCTTACCGAAAACTTTATGATGGTGCCGGAGCAAAGCACTTCCGCTGTAATTTTTCACTAACCAACCAACTGGGCAATTACAGATTATCCAAAATTAAATTTATCTGTCATTGCGAGCGAAGCGCCTCCTTTGCCCAAGGGTTCCGGCGGGCAAGCAATCCACTTAAATAATAATTTTCGTATATCTACTCTTTCAATTATCTATAATCCTATCAATTTCTCAACAACTTCCATAGGCCGCAATGCGTTGATTATCGCTATCTTTTTATAATTATTTATATCCTGAAGACGAATAGTTTTCTCTACTATCTTTTTCTTGTCCAGCAATTGACGACGATATGTTCCCGATAATAAGGGTGTGTCGGGCGTAACCCAATCTTTGCCATCAAAAAAGCAGATATTGGCAATACTGGTATCGGTAACAAAACCATTTTTAACAATCAGAATATCATCCGCTTTCCCTTTTTGATTAAACAAATTATCGAGCTGGCTTCTGTTTAAATATTTGTGCTCATAAGATATATAATCGGCTTTTAAAATCTTGAGTATTTTTACAGGGAACTCAATAAACTGTTTTATTTCGACCTGCTCAATTTTTTTACCGTAAATAACCTTGACCCTGAACTGCCCTTGTTCCGGGATGTCATAATCATGTTTATTCAGGTCAAGCTCGTCTCTATAGCCAAATAAAACCCTGCGACTCTCGGCTGCCCTCAGGTTATGGTATTTCATGTTAAGCAGCTTGCCGTCCATGGCTTTGATTGTCTCAAATAACAGGTTTCCCTGATCTCTTCCCTCGTCCTTCATCCTTCTTCCTTCTTTCCTAATACCGGCAAATAAACCTTATCCAGTAGTTCCTGATATTCTTTCTGTGGTTCACTATCAATTGTAAGTCCTCCGCCGCTTCTATAAAAATATCCATGGCTGTTACTTTCCACGAACCTGATAGCTACAGCACTATCCAGCATTTCACCATCATAATAACCGAATATCCCTGTATAATAACCTCTGCTATCCTGTTCGAGTTTTTTTATTATCTCCAGTGTGCTTGGTTTCGGGGTTCCGCTAATGGAACCGGCCGGTAACAGAGCGTTCAAAATGTTGCCGATATTCTCATGCCAATCCGCATTTAATCTGCCACATACCTCGGAACTGGTCTGCCATATACTACCGGAGCCCGTATTTATTTTTTCTTTATAACGAAATTTTTCCACTCTTACATCACCTGCCACTATGTCCAGGTCATTCCTCAACAAATCAACTATCATCAAATGTTCAGTTTCTTCTTTTTCCGACTGCATTAATTTGTCACCATAATCATCTTCTTTTACCGGCGAAGTGCCTTTCATGGGATAAGTGAAAATCTTATCATTCTCCATTTTTATAAACCTTTCCGGCGAGAAGGATAGAAATTTGTCTGCGAAACAACATTTAAATTTAGCCTGGGTTGTAAAAAACAACTCAGGTAGTGTCATGGTCAGGTCAACGGATGTAGGGAAAGTCAAATTTAACAAATAAGTATTTCCGGCCCTCATCTCTTCCATTACAGTGTCAAAGGCCAATAAATATTTTTTATAATTAACAGCCTTTTTCATTTTCATAACTGGAGAAACTTTTCCTGACAGCAAATCACTTTTTGTTTTCTTGCCAAATAATCGTTCTTCAAATTGTAAAAAAACATTCGAAGGTATATCGTGCAGTTCGTAAACATGTACCCGGGTTTTATTAAAATTTATAATGAAAACAAAGGGTTTACGCAACCCGCCTAATTTATTCATTCTTGTAAACATTCAAAAACCTGACTAAATCCAGCTTTTTAACAAACTGTTCAATTCATTCAAATCTGCCGGATATTTTTTATCGGCTATTACGGATTGTAAAAAGCTGCGCCCATAACCTTGGGTAAGAACGCGTTTATCGAGAATAATCACACTACCGCGATCTGATTTACTGCGAATCAGCCTTCCTACCCCCTGTTTGAATTTAACTATGGCTGTGGGAATAACATATTCAAAAAAACTGCTTTTCCCTTTAGCTGCCACTTGTTCCATTCTGGCCCTGACAATTGGGTCTGTGGGAACTTCAAATGGTAATTTTACAATAATAACATGCGACAGCGCTCTGCCCGGCACATCAATACCTTCCCAGAAACTGTCAGTTCCCATAAGCACTGAAGTTTCGTCTTCTTTAAAAGCTTTGACCAGATGCCTGTCCGCTACCTTTTTACCCTGACAAAAAACCTGAATGTTATTATCGATTAACTCATCCTTGATGTTGTAATACACATCGCTTAAATGTTTATGTGAGGTAAACAGTACCAGAGCTTTACCTTTAGTAGTTAACAAAATGCTCTTTAAATAGTTGGCCAGTGCTTGCAAATACTCCTTGCTGTCTTCATATTCCGGCGCGTCTTTGGGCACACAGAGCAATACATTATTTTCCAGATCAAAAGGAGAACTCAGGCTGCTGGTTACAATTTTGATTTCCGAATCCAGATAACCGATACGCGATAAATAATAATTAAAATTTGATTTTACCGCCAAGGTGGCTGAGGTAAAAATCACACTGTCCCTGCTTTTAAAAACATGTTCCTGCAGATAAGGGCCGATATCCACGGGCACAACTTTTAATTCATAATAACTGTTGCGTTTCAGCTCAATTTTTTCCAGCCAGCGGATAGAATTTTCTTTTTCCTGACGTATAGCGGACAAATCTTCAAGCATGTAATAAATTTCCAGTAATAGTTTTTTATAAAAACCATATTGTATTTTGCCCGCATGTTGTTTAATAAACTGGTTGATATCTTCCATTTTTTCTTTTATACCTGTTAGTATCGTCTCAATTTTTTGTAATCTGTTTTCAATATCTTCTTTTTCTTCCTGTGAAAAATAAGCGAAACTTAGCCTCTTCTGGCTCTTCTTAAAAAAATAGTTATCTTTTTCCTTTCTTCGAAAAAATTTCTCGATAGCATCGAAAGTTTTGTTGTTATTATCAATCAGGAACCTGCCGTCTTTCTGCATTCCTTTCAGAATATCTTTTACAGCCTTGTCTTCCTCAGCGTTGCTTTCCCAAATCCTTTGCTCCGCTACCTTTACTGCTATATCATGAATACGACGTTTGCTCAAACCGCGCGAAAAACAGTTAGTCGCAGCGTCTTCTATGGTATGGGCTTCATCCATTATCAAATATTTAAAGTCCGGCAATACACTGCCGCCGTAATAAATATCAGCAAATAATAAAGAATGGTTAACAATAATAAGATCAGAATGTCTGGCTTTTTTTCGCAAACGATTTAAAAAACAAGTTGTTTTGAAAGGACACTTGGTTTGCAAACATGAATAGCTGTCCGAATAAATATAATGTTTGTACCTTATAGACAAACTGTTATGCACTTCGGAAAAATCTCCGGAACCCGAATGGAACAACCAAAGCATGATGGACATCAGTCCTTTGATGTCATCTGTATTACCTGATTCCAATACTTTCGAGAACAAATAGGCCAACTTGTTAACACAAATATAGTTTTCTCTGCCCTTGATCATGGTAAAACTGAAATCTACCTCCAGCGCCTTCTTCAAAAAAGGTATATCTTTATCAGTGAGCTGTTCCTGCAAATTTTTAGTCTTGGTGGAAATAACTACCGGCTCATGTTTTTTTAAAGTAAAAAAAATGGAAGGGATAAGATACGCGAATGATTTACCGATCCCGGTCCCGGCTTCTATAACATGATGCTCATTTTTTTCCAAAGCGTTCCATACTTTTTCCAGCATATCCATCTGTGATGTACGCAGCTCATAGTTTTTCATCTTTTGTCCCAGCAAACCGTCTTTTTTAAAAAATGAAAACATATCTTTTAAGCTGAAATCTTCAATAGACGTTGAATTTTCGCGTTTTGAGCCGGATAACTGCCTGTCCTCCTCTTCCATACTTTTGTTCAGAAGCAATATCCAGGGATATTCCTCATACTTTAGTTTGAGGCCGAACAACCCCTTGAGTACATCTTTAAAAAACCAACTGCCTGATGAAACATAGTAATAAATAAATTTCAGGACATCCATATCCAGCTCTTTGACTTTTTCAATCATTTTCAAATAGAGATTGCCTGTCATCAGGGCATCGTCCTTGGCCCGGTGAATATTATCTTCGGCAATATCGAAAACCTTGGCCAAATGGCTGAGTTTGTAACTGCGGTGTGTTGGCATTAAAAGAGCCGCCAGATCCAGAGTATCCATATTGGGATTGGAAATTTCAGGCAAATCACATTTTGCCAGCGCGTTATTCAGCATCCCAAGATCAAAGCTTATATTATGGCCTACCACATAATCATCTCCGATGAATTCCAGCACGTCAGCAGCGACTTCTGAAAATAGTGGTGATTTGGCTACCATATCATTGGTGATGCCGGTCATTTTCACCACATATGAAGAAATTTTTTGAGATGGTCGTATAAACTGGCTGTATTGTTTAATTATCTGGCCATCTTTATATTTGACCAAACCGATTTCAATAAGCTCATTATCAGCAATACTTAGTCCGGTAGTCTCTACATCCAGGGCGGTAAAATCAAGAACTTTCATGATAAATCTGCTCACATATCCGATCTTTTAACTGCCCCATATTTTCCCCCGTTTTAACAGAAACAACAATCCCATTTTCGATTAAATCCGGTTTTTCTTTTATCAGGTCCATTTTGTTATAAACCTTGATTGTCGGTTTATTGTCAATGCCCAGTTCCCTTAATATCTCATTTACCGCTTCAATATGGGCAGAATGATTGGGATCGGAAACATCAATTACTTGCAACAAAAGATCACTGATAAAAACTTCTTCCAGAGTGGCCTTGAAAGAATCAATTAAAAAATGTGGTAAATTACTAATAAAACCTACTGTATCAACAATGTAAAAAGGTTTATCGTTATACACTACTTTTTTGGTTATTGTGTCCAAAGTTGCGAAAAGCTGGTCCGCAGCATACACATCCTTCCCGCTGAAAAAATTGAATAATGAGGATTTTCCGGCATTAGTGTAACCAACCAGAGCGACAATCGGCTCCTGACTTTTTAACCGGCGTTTGCGCTGCAAACTTCGGTAGTCCTTGACCCTTTCTATATCTTTTCTCAATCGGGCTATTTTATTTTTAATGGTCCGGCGGTCAATTTCAATTTGCGTTTCACCAACACCCTTCATTCCAATGCCACCTTGCTGTCTGGACAAATGACTCCACATTCTGGTGAGCCTGGGCATAAGGTATTGTAACTGGGCCAGCTCCACTTGCAGTTTGGCTTCTTTGGTCATGGCCCTTTTGGCAAATATCGATAAAATTATTTCAGTACGGTCTAATACTTTTACAGCCAGTTCATTTTCTAAAACTTTTTTCTGGCCAGGAGAAATATTGTCATTAATGACCACGGTTTTTATTCCCAATTCCTGTAGAACTCTTTTAACTTCCTCGATTTTCCCTTTGCCTATATAGGAAGAAGAATTAATAGAATCTGTATGCATGGTCATGGTATGAATTACTTCCGCGTTAAGGTTTTCTATCAAAGCGATAATTTCCTTAAGCAAATATTCATAGTGCTGTACCTTAACAGCCACTACCAGGACTTCTTCTTTTTCCCTAGGATTTTCAAATACCATTTAATCTTCTTCTTTCAGTTCTCTGGTCATCAAAAGTTGTATAGTCTCTTTGATTGATAGATTTTTGTACAAAACCTGAAATACCGCTTCGGTTATGGGCATAGGTATCTTTTTCTTTTGAGCCAGTTCTTTGATAACTTTACAGGTCTTAACCCCCTCGGCAATTGAAACCATACTTTTTGTTATTGCAGGTAAGGATTCTCCTTTACCGATCCTGTATCCAACATTGTAATTTCTACTTTGTGGTCCCAGACAAGTTGTAATCAAGTCGCCAAACCCGGCAAGACCTGTGATAGTTTTTTCCTTTGCGCCACTTGCCACTGCGAAGCGCTTCATTTCTGCCAAACCTCTAACCAGAAGAGCCGCTTTGGCATTGCTGCCAAGTTCCAGGGCATCCAGTATTCCGGCAGCTATAGCTATAACATTTTTAAGAATACCGCCATATTCCACACCAATAAGGTCTGAAGATATGTATGGTCGTAATTGTGTGGAACCTAGTAAATTTTGCACCTTTTTAGCGAGTACCTGATTGTGCGCAGCGATTACAGTGGCCGCAGGTTTGCCCGTAAAAATTTCTCCTGCCAGGTTCGGCCCGGACAGCAAAGCAAATTGTTTCTTAAGAATAGCTCCGGAGAATTCTTCTGATGCTATCTCCAGAATAGATTTATCCGTATTTTCTTCCATTCCTTTGGTTGCACTAACTATTATATGGTCCGGTCGCAGATATGGTTTAATCTGCTTGAGGGTCTGGCGATAAAATGGTGAGGCAACCACGATAAAAATAAAATCAGCTTTTTCTATATATTCGTTTATTGCTGTGATCGGAAATGCTTTTATATTTTTGTTTAATACCGGTTTTTTTGGCAAATATGTACTATTTGTATGTATATTATTTATCTCATCAGCTATAAGCTGTGTATGGCAAAAAAGATAAACCGGTTCATTTTTATCAGCCAGAAGCTGGGCCAGGACAGTACCCCAGGCACCGCTACCGCAAACGAGACTAACCATAATTACACCTTATTTTCCTGACCTTTGATGAGCCTTTTAATATTGGGAATATGTTTGTATATAATATAAATTACAGCAACAGTGATAAGACCTATGTAACTTGCCGGCATTTGAAAAAATGGCAGATAAGCCAGTATCAGAATAACCAGAGCTGATAAAATTGATGCCAGAGATACATAGCGTGTAAAAAAAATAATAATAAATTCCAGCAGGAATCCTATCATGGCAATAACAGGCTGTATAAAAAAAAGTACTCCTACACCGGTTGCCACACCCTTGCCGCCTTTAAATTTTAAAAAAGGCGTAAAGGTATGACCTAAAATAGCAGCCAACCCGCACACAACCATAAAAACATGCTGTCCCGGCAATATATAACTTGCACAAAAAATAGCTACATATCCTTTGGCAGCATCCAGAAAAAAAGCAAAAGCAGCATAACCAAAACCTAAAGTTCTATAGACGTTAGTTGCTCCTGAACTCTTGCTGCCTGTTCTTAGAAGGTCTACCCCTCTTAATTTGCCGACCAGATAACTGAAAGGAATAGCGCCAAGGAAATAAGCGGCAATAATATAAAAAAGAGCTATAAATTTCATGGTGCTCATTATAGCTTAAACCTGAGTAATTTTCATTAATTAAGAAACGCGGGATTTTATGTATCATTTTACGATAATTATACAGATTAATAACACTGGAGGCTAAAATGTCAGATAAAATATCTTTTATACATCAATATTCAACCAGATATAATGGGATTGATATCGAAATAAAAGCCAATAAAGACACAACTCATTTTCGGACTTATAAAGCAGAAAAAACAGGCGAAGTGATAACTGAATTCAGCGGAATGATAAGCATAAACAATACAGCGTTATGGCAATTAAACATTGACCTTTTAGAAACCAATCCTAAAAGTCAGGGATTATACACCGGTGAACTCCGGGAATCTGGCTTGAATATTCAGGGCGAAATAACTTCCATAGAAAAAAAAGCATTGGGAAACATCAAGTGTTTATATAGTCTTGAAACCGATGCCAAAAAAAAGGAAACTCTAAAAGAAATATATAATCTTACTTTGCAAAATGCCAAATACGGATTATTAACTGACGCTGATGTTCCTGACACTCTAAAAACGGTAACCGGTAAATAAAAAACTAAGAACGTAACGTTTTGAGAATCGTTTCTTTTAGGCTGTCTTTATCCAGACCGGCATTTTTAAGTAAAATATCCCTGCTGCCGTGAGTGACAAACCCGGTATAATCCAGACCACATCCTGCCAAACCGATATTCAACTGCTGTTCATCAAGCCATTCGGCTATGGCACTGTATAAGCCACCCTGCTTAACGCCTTCCTCCAAAGTAATAACATGTTTACATCCGCTAAGTTCTTTTTTTAACAAACCTTTGTCCAGAGGTTTCAAAAAACGGGCGTCAATTAATTTTACATTTAACTTTTCTTTTTGAATCAATTCGTAAGCAGGCATAACCATTGAACCTATTGCTACAATCGCAACAAGAGATTTTGGGGAAGATACCAGCAATTCACTTTTGCCGTAGATAATTTTACTGCTCTTCAAGGATATCTGAGTTACAGGCACACAACCTTTGGGATAACGTATGGCAATCGGACCTCTGTCAGAACCTGCGGCAAATTCCAGCATAGCTTTCAACTGTTCACCGTCTCTGGGAGCCATAACCGTCATATTGGGGATCATGCGCATGAAATTGTAGTCAAATACCCCATGGTGTGTCGGACCGTCTTCACCAACAAGCCCGGCACGGTCCATACAAAAAATTACAGGCAGATTTTGCAAGGCGATGTCGTGTAAAATCTGATCATAAGCTCTCTGCATAAAGGTTGAATATATAGCGACAAAAGGCTTAAACCCTTGCACTGCCAAGCCGCCAGCAAAAGTTACAGCATGTTCCTCAGCAATGCCAACATCCACACAACGTTCAGGAAACACTGATTGAAACTCACTGAGACCAGTTCCTTCGGCCATTGCAGCTGTAATAGCAACTATTTTCTCATCATTTCGTGCCATCTTCACCAAATGCTTACCAAAAACCTCAGTATAGGTCGCGGTAATTTTTTTCTTCAACTCCAGACCTGTTTCCGGGTCAAATTCACCCAACCCGTGATACATGGTCGGGTCTTCTTCCGCGGGTTTATAGCCTTTACCTTTAGTACTTAAAACATGAATGAGCACCGGTTCCCTTGCTGTTTTGGCATAGCGGATAGCACCCATTATATGCGGAATATTCCCTGCCTCTATCGGCCCCAGATAACGTATGCCGAATTCTTCGTAAATAACTCCTGACTTTTCATAATTTATAAGCAAATGTTTGGTACGCATTAATAGTTTATCAATAGATTTCACCAGAGGCTTACCGATTTGCGGTAGTTTTAGCAGCAGTCGTTCCACTTCTTTTTTGGCTTTTCTGTAAAAAGGATTATAACGCAGAGATGTGATATGTTCGGAAAGTACTCCTACCGGATGAGAAATGGACATCTTGTTATCATTCAGTATGATAATAAAAGGCCCCTTGACCGTGGTCTTGATATTGTTAATAGCTTCAAAGGCTTCGCCTGAAGAGATAGAAGAGTCGCCTATTACCGCTACAACCGCGAATTTTTCTCCTTTGAGGTCACGGGCCTTGGCAATACCCAGAGCCGCGGAAATAGACGTTGCGGCATGCCCTGCGCCAAAAATATCATGGACGGATTCTTCTCGTTTTATAAATCCGCTTAAACCTTTGTATTGCCTGATTGTTGGAAACTGTTTGTAACGTCCGGTCAAAATTTTATGTGTATAGGATTGATGCCCCACATCCCAGATAATTTTGTCTTCCGGACTGCGCAGCGAAGCGTGAATGGCCAGGGTTAATTCTACAACTCCCAGGTTGGAGGCCAGATGTCCGCCGTTTTTGGCAATGACCTTGATAATATCTGAGCGAATTTCTCCGGCCAGTTCATAGAGTTCGCTAAGAGACAAATTTTTCAAATCTGAAGGTAAATCCAGTTTTTCAATCAAAGTCATTAAATATCCCTCTTATAGATAATATTGATAATATCAGTTAACTTTTCTTTTACAACTTTGGTTCTTACAGATTTTATCATATCCAGAGTATACTGATAAATCTCCTTTGCCAGTTTGTCAGCTTTGGCAAGTCCCATAATGGATACATACGTTGCTTTCTCCAGTTTCTTGTCAGCACCGGTTTTTTTACCCAGTTTTTTTTCATCACCGGTCTCATCCAGGATATCATCGATTATCTGGAATAAAAGCCCGGCGTTTAAAGCATATTTTTGTAAATTTATTTCTTCCAGCCATTCTGCTTTTTCATGGATCAGTAAAACCGGAGCGCAGAAAGCCGCTTCCAGGAAGAGACCGGTTTTCAAAAGATGCATTTTTTCCAGTAGAGTCTTGTCAATGTTGGTATTGCAGCTTTTAATATCTATTACCTGTCCGCCCACCATACCGTTTATCCCCAAATTTTTACTGATATAGCTTATAGTTTGCAATATATTTTCGGCCTTAAAATTGCCCTTGGGCAATTCCTGGGAAAACAGATAATAAGCCAGGGTCATCAAGAAATCCCCCGTGAGAATGGCGATATCTTCTCCGTAAACTTTATGGCAGGTCAGCTTGCCACGGCGGTAATCATCATTATCCATAGCCGGAAGATCATCATGAATAAGCGAATAAGTATGAATAAGCTCCAAGCCAGCGGCCAGCGGCATAGTGTTAAATTCAGGATTAATAAGGTCGGTAATTAACAGTGTGATTACACCGCGCATACGTTTGCCGCCATCCAGAGAACTGTAACGTGCAGCCTCCAGCAACAGGGCTGTATCAGCATCCACGCCAAGATACTCAGCACTTAATATGCTTTCCAGGTATTTGTCGAGCTCCGCTTTTTTTTTCTTAAAATAAGGTGGGAAATTCATTTTTTTCAATCGGGACTGCTTCGGGGCCTTGCTCTTTCTCAATAATTTTCATTATCTTCTTTTCTATATGTTCAAGCTCTTTCTGGCATTCATCAGCCAGCTTTACGCCATCATCATATTTTTTTATCGCCTCATCCAGAGCAACATCTTTCTCCAAATCCTGAACAATTTTCTCCAATTTTTTAATTCGTTCTTCAAATGATGATTTCGTCATATTAATATTTTTATTATAGCAAATCTATATTTTTCGCACATTATTTTTTTTGGCTACCCCTTTATTACCGCAACAATTGTTATCTGCTAATCACTTGTGTTACACTAAATACAGGTGATTTTTCAACTCGGGAGGCTTCCGGAATATAATAATGGTCCTTTTATTGTTCGGCGGTTTAGCATTATTAATTATACTTTTTATTGTAATTTTTTCCCGTCATTCCTCAACGGATGAAAAACGCATTCTTCAGAAACAGCCGGCTAACGAACATTCGAATATCCTGAATGTCGAACCTGCAAGACATATATATCTTGATTTCCCCAGGAATATTACTCAGGATGAAACTGAAAATATAAACAGGGACCAGGACTGGAACTATTACTGGCAAGTATATAATAAAGCATATTTTTATTATCAGTATCTGAAATCCTATATCAAAGCAAAAAAAGAATGGTTGCGAATTTATGAATGGCAGCATACTTCCGATTCTTATAATGAATTTTTAGCTGATTGTTACAGACAATTAGCCGCAAAATTTATTGCCAGGAAACAATACTACAAGGCTTTGCTGGAAATGCAGGATATGTTTCAAAAATGTTCAGAAAAAAAGGTGGAAGATATAAATTTGTATAACGATCTTATTGAAAAAATGTCCATCCACAACCCCGCAATAAAACTCCATAAAATACCGTTGGGCGAGGATATTAACTTTGAATTTCAGGTGAACCCTATTCTTGTTGAGTTGCTAAAATTTGTACCTAGAAAAGATACTGAGGAGCTTCCTGACAAACTGACAAATTTTTATCAGCAGTATTATAATCTTTGCTTTAATACACTGTCTTTTTTGCCAAACATAGAATTTTCCTATCAGGACCAAAATTATTCTGCAGAAAATAATCAAAAATGTTTTGACCTGACTCTCAAGACAGCTATGAATTCATATTCAGGCGCAGGCTTGGCTATACTGACTCAAAACTATCAATTTTTACTTTTTGACGATCATCTTCGAGACATTTTCTGCAGGGACCTGGCGCAAGTACTGGAAACATATAAGGATATCAAATGCATTAATTTCTCTAATGAACAAAACCTTGCGCTGTTTACTGTTAAAGACACAATTTATTTACTGGACCGGGCCTTAAAAGTAACGCATCACTGGAAAATGTCACCCTCAAACGAATGTAAAGACAGCATACCTGCTTTAACCGATCCGGAAATCAAAGAAAAATTTCAAAATATTTTGCATCCTGTTCTTTTTCAAGCTGATATGGATATAGACTCCAAAATAAAAAAAATTATCGAAACAATCAGGAACTATTGCATAATTTTCAAAAAATCAAAAGATTTTTTTCTGGATATTCTGCTTGAAAAAAAAGATAAAGAAGAAGCCTGGCAAAGCTATCTGCGAGAAATCATTCTGGATAAAAATAAACCCGCTTTCTATGAAGAAAACGAGATACTGGCCACGCACATTCATGATATTCATGAAAAAATATTTATAGCTACGTTTTCAGGAAAAATCTATCAGATTACCGGAGAAGGTAAAGCCGAAAAAATCTGGCATCTGCCTTATTCTTCCAGAGATATTGCCAACATTTCTCAGGTAATAAAACATATTCGTGTCTTCAATAGCTTTTTACATATCCTGCTGGACAAGGAAATTTATATTGTTAATGATGAAAAAACAATTAAAACCATTGCCCTCGAGGGTCGTACTGCCAAATGGTTTGATCAGGGATTTATTCTTATCGGGGAAACATCTGATTCTCTGGAGATTTATGAGGTTAACGGAGAATTGTTTGAAACAATAAAATTTAAATATAAAGTAAAATTCCTCGCCGCGAAAAAAAATTACCTTATTGTGGAAACAATGAATTGCAATTATTTTTTCAAACTGAAAATGAAAACAAAATAAGGATCATTACTGTCATACACGATCCAAAATTTATAAGTCTCTATGTAAGTCGTGATTCTCAGATAAAACCGGAGAATGACATATTCTGACAACCTGCTGGAATTACAGTTATTCTATGGTCTCGGACGGCAAATTATTCCGAATATATTGAATTTTAATCTTTTCAATAATACACTTAGGATATGGATTTAAGCACTATTCTCGGTATACTGGCAGGGATTGGACTGATTATAATTTCTATTTTAATCGGGGGTAACGGACTTGAATTGTATATGGACCTTCCCGGCTTCTGTATAGTTGTGGGAGGGATAAGTGCTTCTACCCTTATCAGCTATCCGCTTAATGAAGTGATCAGCGTGCTTAAAGTGGTCATGAAAGTTTTCAAAACCAACATTAAAGAACCTACAATCCTGATGATTGAGATGGTGCATCTGGCATCAATCGCCAAAAAGGAAGGTCACTTGAAACTGCCTGATTACGCGAAACGTATAAATGACCCTTTCATATCCAAAGGAATTCAGATGGTTGCTGATACAATACCAAGGGAAGAAATAATCAGAGCGCTGAATACGGAAATAAATATTACTCAGGAACGTCATAAACTGGGAAGAGAAATTTTTCAGCAAATGGGTAAATACGGCCCAGCCTACGGTATGATCGGTACATTGATCGGACTTGTACAGATGCTGGCCAACCTTAAAGAACCGGACAAGGTAGGACCGGCTATGAGTGTGGCACTACTAACAACTTTTTATGGTGCTGTAATAGCAAATCTGTTTTGTTTTCCCATAGCCAACAAACTAAAACGCAGAAGTGAACAGGAATACCTGAATATGGAAATCGCTAAAGAATCTATTCTAAGTATCGAAAGCGCTGAAACAATTACACTGCTTGAAGACAAATTAAGTTCTTTTATTTCCCGCTCGCTTCATCAAACTTTACAAAACCAAAAGAAACAAATGATGAAAGAACATATACAAAAAGATGAAACCCCGAACAGCTGAAAACGAAAATGATGATGACGCCGGAACGTGGATATTTACCTATGCGGATATGATTTCGCTGTTGTTCGCATTCTTTGTTATTCTTTATACCATGTCCAAGGTTGATCAGCAAAAATATATAGACATCGCCCAGTCTTTAAAACAAACGTTCACTAAAGAAGCAGTAATGCAAAAACAGGGAACAATTATTAATCCCCAGAGCCTGCAAAAAGCGATGGAAGCCAAAAATATCGGAGATGTTGTCGACCATGAGCTCAATAATATTATGCAAAAAGTTAATTCCTTCATTTACAAAGAAAATCTGCAAACGAAAATAAGCACATTTATAGATGACCGCGGCGTAGTTGTTAAAATCGCAGATGATGTTCTCTTTGATTCCGGACAGGCTGATTTCAACAAAAACAGCAAAGATTTATTAAATAATCTGGTTATGATTGTTAAACAATATCCATACCCTATTCGTATAGAAGGACATACAGATGACACGCCGATCAGAACTACGATGTTCCCTTCGAACTGGGAGCTTTCCACTGCACGGGCCTGTAATGTAGTACGTTATTTTATTGATCATGGTTTAAACCCCAGGCTATTTTCCGCGGAAGGATTTGGAGAATACAGACCAATTGCCAATAACAATACTCCATCCGGTAAAGCAAAAAACAGGCGGGTAGAAGTAATCTACAAACGCGACCAGATGCTCAAGGAATGGAAAAAAAATGTATCTCCAAAAGCTTAAGAATTATATTTACCCGGCGAGTTTACTCGGTCTTTTCCGAAAAATACAGGCAAATCACGGGGAACTCTTTATTGTCGGAGGAGCTGTCCGCGATATCCTGCTGGGTAGAAAACCTGTTGAATATGATTTATGCACGAACCTGCTACCTGAACAAATAAAACCATTATTTATGATAAAAAATGAACAAGGTGCGAAGTTCGGTGTTTTGCAAGTATTATTTCACCGAAAAGCCTTTGAAATCAGCACATACAGAAAAGAAAGCTCTTACCTGGACTTCAGACATCCAAAAAAAATAAAATTTATTAAACAAATTAGACAGGATTTACAGCGCAGGGATTTTACAATCAATGCATTCGCTTATAATCCTCTAGATAAAACTTTTATAGATGAATTTTCGGGCTTGTCTGATTTGAAGGCTAAACTAATAAGAACCATCGGGAAACCTGTGCAACGTTTCAACGAAGATGCTTTACGTGTCATCAGAGCAATCCGAATTGCCAGTCAGCTAAATTTTGATATTGAGCCAGCTACCTATAACGCTATAAACAAGACCTTGCTAGCTAAAGCACAGTTACCGTCGCAACGTTTCCAGGAGGAAATAACTAAAATAATCCTTAGCGTAAATCCCGAAAAAGGATTTAATTACCTGAATGATAAAAATCTGCTCACTACACTCTTTCCAGGACCTTCAAAAATAATTGGAAATTTGACCTCAGAAGGCCTGAATAAAACACCTCGAACACTTGTACGGCGGCTGGAATTTTTATTCCGAAAAATCCCACCGAAGGAAACCGAGCGAATACTGCTAGAACTTCAATACTCAAATAAAAAAATTATAAATCGCATAATATCATGCTACAATAAACCGTCATGAACCCAATAATTTTCGGACTGGTCGCGGGCACTTTAACCACTATTTCTTTTATTCCCCAATTGATAAAAATTTTAAAAACAAAGTCCGCGAAAGATATTTCTTTATTTATGTACCTGCTGCTTTTATCCGGTTATTTATTATGGACTGTCTATGGGCTTTACCTTCATTCCCTGCCCATTATTCTTTTCAATATTATAGGAATAGTTTTGGTCATCATGATCTTATTTTTTAAGACATTTTACAAAAACTGATTTCAACAGAATATTAACTTTCAATTTCTACACGGTTTATGTTTGAGAAACTTCGATACCAGGTGAGCTGCCGTTTGGCAAAATTGCGCGTTCTTTTTTTGATCAGCTCAATACATTCTTCTTTACCGACTATTCCTTGCAAATAACGGGCAGATTCTTTGTATCCCAATGCCTGCATGGAAACCAAATCAATTCCGTATCCCTTGGTAAGGAGCATTTGCACTTCTTCAAACAAACCTTTTTTTATCATAATATCAACACGATCGTTAATTCTCCTGTATAAATTTTCCCGTGATGTATTCAAGCAAATTAGCTGAAAACGGTCGGCGTAAGATTCATCACGTCTTTTGAGCTCTGATAAAGGTCGGGAAAAAGTTTTATATACTTCCAGAGCGCGAATAATACGATATTTGTCTTGGGGGCTGATTGCATCAGCGGACGTGATATCTACCTTCTGTAACTCCTTATAAAGATATTCTGACCCACGCTCAGCTGCGATCTTTTCCAGAGCTACCCTCACTTCTTTATTGCCAGGTATTTCCGGTGTTTCAAAGTTATGTATCAGGGCCCTGATATATAATCCTGTACCTCCGCAAATAATATATTTTTTATCTTTGCTGGCCAGTAATTTTCTCACTATATTTAAAAATATGTGCAAGTTCCAGTCTTCATCAGGCTTTATAATGCTTATCAGATGATGCTTGCACAGGGTTAATTGTTTTTTGTCCGGCTTAGCAGTTCCGACATCCATATATTTATATACCTGCATGGAATCAGCAGATATAATCTCAGCATCAACTCTTTGCGCCAGATCCAGAGCATATTCGGTCTTTCCTATAGCTGTAGGCCCTATAATTATGGGTATTTTTTCTTGATTTGTGAAGGAACTAGATTTCAATGTCCTGGCCACTATGCAGAGCGAAACATTCAATATTTGTACTACTTAATATTTTTCTGGATTCATTAACAATTCTATCTATACCTTCATCATTTCTGTCCTGGTTGTGATGGAATAGTCCCAGGCTTTTTACATTCGCAGCCTGTGCCAGATGTACCGCGTCTTCAAACTGCGAATGTCCCCATTTCTGATGTCTTTCATATTCCTCAGGTCTGAACTCAGCGTCATGGACCAGTAAATCTGCGTCTTTACAAAAATTTTGATATTCTTTTAAGGTCAATCCCTCCGGATGTTGATATCCCAACTCATTATCAGTAAGTAAAATAAAAGTTTTTCCCATTTCACTTATTTTATATCCACATCCCCCATCCGGATGACTGATAGGAATTGGTGTAATCTGTAAATTACCTATCTTTTCCCCGGTAAAAGAAAGGTCATGATAAATCACCTTTGCTTTAATAGAATCAATATTAATAGGGAAATAGGGCTGCATGAAAGTCCGGTTTATAGACTCCTGAATATTGTGTTTATGGTTATTAGGATAACTATAAATATGTATTTCGTAATTGCTGTTATAAAGAGGTTTAAAAAAAGGGAACCCTAATATATGGTCCCAGTGTACATGCGTAAAAAATATGTGAATAATTTTGGTTTCCACATGAAGCAGATCGTTACCTAAACGCCTGATACCTGTTCCGGCATCAATAACCAGTTGCTCTGCGAGCCCCTCATTAATACAGAAACAGGTAGTCTCGCCTCCATACTTCTTATATTCTTTGCCGCAGACCGGTACAGACCCGCGCGAGCCATAACATTTTATTTTCATAAACTATTATAATAACAAATGTGCTGCTGTTTTGGAAATACGAAATTAAATCGGCGTTATTGCAGATTAAATTTCATGACCTGTTTTTTTGTTTCATTGATCATATCAGAAAGGTCTGCCGATATAGCCGAAATCTCTTCAGAAGCCGCGGCATTATTGCCGGCAATTGAGTTTAGGGTGTCAATATTAGCTGTTATCTCCTGTATAGTGGCATTCTGTGTCTGCATCTGGTTCGTAATATCACTTAGCTTTATTTCTGTATCATTGGCAGAAGCAGCGATGTTATCCATATCCTTATTAACTTCTTCCGCTGCCTTAACCGCATTATTAACCTCAGAAACAGATTCCTGGATGAGCTTGGATATATCATCGACAGATCTGGCGGAGTCTTCAGCCAGTTTTCTGACCTCATCGGCAACGACAGCGAAACCTTTCCCATGTTCACCGGCTCTGGCCGCTTCAATAGCGGCGTTTAAGGATAATAAATTGGTCTGACTGGAAATACTCCCGATCATTTCTGTAATTTTACTGATTTTCTCGCTGCTTACAGAAACCGATTTAACCAGATCAACCATCTGGTTCATTTTTTCTTTCCCGCTATTTACAAGTTCGACAGATTGTTTGGCAAAATTTGTAGCGTTAACCGAATTTTCCGCTACGCTTACAATCGCGCTTCCGGTATGTTTTACAGCTCCGGCCAGATTAGCGATGGCTTTCACCTGGTCCTGTGAACCGCTGGCTACCTGTTCGATTGCATCGTTGGTCTGCTTGGAAGATGCAGCGACTTTATCAGTACTTTCTGTAATTAAACCCAGTGTTTCTACAATCGCATCAATTGAAGCATTAATACTTTCTTTTAAAGTATTGAGTTCGCCTTCGGTATCCATGACCACTCTCTTGCTCAAATCTCTGCTGGCAACAGCATACATAATAGTATTTATTTCGTTAATAATTGTTTCCAGAGCGTCCATTGATTTGTTTATATTAAATTTAAGATCATTAAACCTTCCCTGCATGTCTTCGGTAATACGTTGATTAAACCTGCCGATAACCATACTCTCCATAACCTCGATAACTTTGTTAAAGGTGAGATTGATGCTGTTAATGGTGGTATTAATATAATCCTTTACCTGTTTCAGGTCACCTTTCAAATCAGCCGTAATTTGCGAGTTAAAATCACCGTTGGTCATGGCCTCCATTGCTTTATTGATATTACCGATTGCATATTCCAATACTTCCATCAATTTATTGAAAGCTTTGGATATTTGGCCTATTTCATCCTGAGAGGTGATATCTATCCTTTTGGAAAACACACTGGTGTTTTCTACTGAGGTTACAAATTCAGTTAATTTCAGAATCGGTTTAATGATACTCTTGGCAATAAAAAAAGCCAAAACCAATGAGCCTACAATGATAATTATAAGCACTACAACAAAAATTCTGATAAAGGATTTGTTGTCGTTTTCTGATTTCAGGTATTGTTTGAGGCTTTGCTGATCCTCATATTTCATAAGTTCTTGCAGGCTTTTGTTCAGATCCAGAAAAAGCTCTTCCGTATTTATCATAAATATTGTCGCTGTGGTTACATCCGATCCGAACATCTGTAACACCTGCGTATATGATTCTTTATATTTATATAGTTTGTCCTGGATTTCCTTGAACATCTTCTGTTCTTCTTTGGTGTTCGTTTTTAACTTTAGCAGATCATCAATCTTTTTCTCGGAACTATCAATAAGTTTTCTAACTGTATCTGCTAAATTAGTAATTAATTTTTCTTCATATTCAGCATAAACCCAGGTTAAGGCTTTATAAAGCGTGGAATGTGCAAAACGAAGATCGGAAATAAGTTCTGCGCTTTGTATGTAATTTTTGAATCTTATTTTGTAAAGATCATTTATAGTTTTCGATTGCTTGTTCAGGGCATTAAAAGACATAAAACCTATAATTATCAAGAATACGACTACTAACAGTGATGGGGTCAGTACCTTTTGCAATAATGACAGATTTGAAAATATTGTACCTAAACTTCTATTACTATTATTCTTCATGCCTTCCCCTCTTCCCCGATTTAATATGAAAAAGGGGGCAAATAAATTACCCCCTTTTAATCTTACTACTCTTCCATATAAACGCCGCAACCTACATAGGTTTCGTTATCAAGTTTCTTGATAAATGAGCTTTTCAGCTTAACTTTTTTGGAAATAGGATGTGTCCAATAATAGTCCACCCAGCCTTCTCCCTCTTTGCTTTGGGCCACTTTTACGAAATCTCTGATGAAATATTTCTTGTGACTGTCCATAACATTGATCATGTCCTGACCAACAAGCTTGGGACTTGCAGGATGTACCAGGCATACAGATTTGTCCTGAGCGCTATTCATAGTGAAAACAAATGGGTATTTATCGCCTACATAAAACTTGTTACCTTCTTTGTCTGTCTTTTGCAAATATTTATAGGCTTCATCTTTACCTGTTTTTTTTATGAATTCAACCGCATCATAAACAACTTTCTTTACTTCTTTCTTTTCTTTTTCAACATCTATGGCAGCCATACTTATACTGACCGCGAATAGTAAAATTACTGCTACAACTAATTTTTTCATATATCCTCCTTATAATCGAAACATAAATACTAACGCTAACTATCACCCCCTATTGAAGCTATATCATTTAATTATATTCAGGGCCTTTGATTAAGTAAATATAAAGCCTTACTAATTTACGATTATAATTCTCTGGAATTCAATATAAAGGTTACCGGACCGCTATTTTCGATATACACATCCATATGCGCTGCAAATTGACCTGACTGAACGCCGACATGAGCAGAACTCTCCTTAATAAAAGAATCATACAGCTGTTTCGCCTCTCCAGGCTCCATGGCCATATCAAAAGATGGCCTTCGTCCTTTCATCACATTGCCTGCCAGTGTGAACTGAGAAATTATCAGCATATGCCCCCGTATATCTAATAACGACAAATTCATCTTCCCTTTTATGTCGTTAAAAATTCTTAAATGAATTATTTTATTCACAAGAAGGGAGACATCTTTGGTGGTATCATCCTTAACAATACCCAGCAATACATTAATCCCCTGCTTGATTTCTCCAATTGTTTTGCTGTTAATATCGACTCTTGAGGAGTTTACCCGTTGAATAACAGCTATCATTACATGAAATTACTGTCATCCATTGGAAAAATAATGTTCGGGTCGATAGGTTTAGGTGAAGTACTGTTGCCGGACGGTTGGAGTACCCTTTTGGCTACCTGAACCGGTTCTTTCTTTTTATTCTCATACTTTCTTGCTGTTGCATTTTTTTTCTTCGGTTCCTTTTTCTTTAGTAAAGAAGTAAGTTCGAAAGAATTATTTTTTTGTCCCTGAATAATATCTTTCAATATATCAACCAAACCACTCAAAGTCTGGGCCTGGCCGCTCAAATCTTCGCTGGCAGCGGAAGATTCTTCGGCATTTGCGGCTGTTGCCTGGGTTACCTGGCTCATTTGCATCATAGCGTTGTCAATCTGTGCTATGCCGGAAACCTGGTCTTTATTACCGTTAGACACTTCCGAAACGAGCGTGTTAACTTCTTGGACACCGGAGATTATCGTAATCAATACCTGAGCTACTTCGTTAACCACCAATACACCATTTTCGGAATGTTGTTTTGATTCTTCAATAAGATTAGTAGTGTTTTTAGCGGCTTCCGCACTGCGCTGTGCCAAATTTCGCACTTCTTCCGCTACAACGGAAAAACCCTTTCCGGCTTCTCCGGCCCTGGCTGCCTCCACAGCAGCGTTTAGAGCTAGCAGATTGGTTTGGAAAGCTATATCATCAATTGTTTTAATAATTTTGGCCGTCTGGTCCGACGAATTCTTAATCTGCGCCATAGTTACTGACATCTTTTCAATAGAAGCTTCTCCATGTTCAGCCTCTTTTCTTACCTTATCAACTTTGTCGCTTACTGTTTCAGCGTTTTGAGAGGTTTTAGCAGATATCTCGGAAATTTCCTTGAGCAAGCTTGTTGTTTCTTCCAGCGAGCTGGCTTGTTCGGAAGAACCCTGAGCCAATTTTTGACTTGACTGAGATATCTGGTTAGAAGCATTAGCAACCTGTTGAGAAGCATCCAGTAATTTACCGGTCATATCTATGATAGGTTTTGTGATGGAACTGGTAACAATAAAGGCAATGAGAATATTGAGAATAATAGCGGCAAAAGACCAACCTAAATATCCGTTCCTTGCCTTTTTATACTGACTTAATGCACCATTATATTGTGTAAGTCCCATGTCAATTTCCAGTTTTAATAATTTTTCAACGGTAGCGTTTAATTTGGAAAAACTTTCCTGTGTATTCAGCATAAACATTGTAGCAGTGGTCACGTCTGAAGCAAACATTGCTATAACCTGTCCCACACCAAACTTGTATTCGTCGAACTGAGCCTGAACATCTTTAATTATTAAACTTTCTTCCTTGGAATTGTCCTTATTTTTGGAAAAATTCTGCAGCTTCTTTTCCGCTTCATCCAGGCCGTTATTTATCTGATCGGATTTTTCTTTAAGCTGTTCTGGCTTGTAATCAGCGTATACCCAGCTTAGTCCTTGATATAATTGGGCATGTACTGTTTTTATGTCTGAAAGTATAGTTGATGCGCTCTCATATTGCTTAAATCTCTGATTATATATATTTTTTATGGAATCAAGTTGTACCTTAATTCCGCTGTAAGCGATATAATCGACAATCAATAAAAAGATTATAAAAATTATCGGCATTAAAAATATTTTTTGATATAGCCCCAATTTGCTATAAATATTCTGTATTGTGTTGTGTTTTGTACTCACCCCTGTACCCCCTTTAGTATTTTTTACCTTTGATGAGCCCGTCCAGTAATCCGATCATTTCATTTAGCGTATTTGCCTGATTATTTAATTCATCACTGGCTGCCGCGGATTGTTCGGAAGTAGCCGCCACTGCCTGTGTGGTCTGGTTCATTTGAGAGACTGCCGTATCTATCTGATTTATACCTGATACTTGTGATTTATTACCTTCAGACACATCCGTTATCAGATGAGTAACATCCTGCACGCCGGAAATAATTCCTTCCAGCATCGTAGATACTTCTTGCACAACCGACACCCCATTTTCCGATTGAGTCCTGGACCCATCAATAAGGTTTGCCGTATTCTTTGCAGCATCCGCGCTTCTCTGCGCCAGATTTCTTACCTCCTCAGCAACTACCGCAAATCCCTTACCGGCCTCTCCGGCACGTGCTGCTTCAACAGCAGCGTTTAAGGCAAGCAAATTGGTTTGGAAAGCTATATCATCAATTGTTTTGATAATTTTCGCAGTTTGGTCCGACGAATCTTTTATCTGTTGAATAGTAGCCAGCATTTTCTTTATAGAGTATTCTCCATTTTGAGCTTTTTCTTTTACTTCAGTAGCTTTAACATCAACTTTTTCCGCGTTCTCAGCGGTCTTTTGAGTTACAGCTGATATTTCTTTTAATAAAGCGGCTGTTTCCTCCAGAGAAGCTGCTTCTTCCGAAGAACTTTCCGCCATTTTTTTGCTGGACTGAGAAATTTCTTCAGCAGCTGAAGATACACGCATTGATGCTTCCATCAGTTTATCCATCATTCTAATAATAGGATTAGTTACACTGCGTGTCATAAAGAAAGTAAAGACCAAACCAAGAAGGATACCGATTAACGACATCCCCACAAATAAATTCGACATAACTTTGTAATTGCCAACGGATCGTTCATATTTTTGCGCACTTAAATTATTTTCCAGCTGAACAAGACTCTCAGTTAATTTATATAAATCATCATACGTTTTTTCTAAATCAGCCATAAACAGAGCAGCTGTCATGGCATCGTTATCCCTTAGCATTTGTAGAACCTGATTATAATTTCCCTTGTATTTTAAGAGACTGTTATAGATATCAACCAGAAGCTTTTTTTCTTGAGGTACATTATTTTTATTTTCAGAATATTTTTTCACCTGAGTATCCAGTGGATTTATCATGTTTGTTATTTCTTCTATTTGTTTATTGGTCTGTTCCTTGGAATATCCGTTTGTAATCCAGCTTATAACTTTATAAAGAGAAGCTTGCGCATAGTTTAGGTTGGCAATTAGTTCCGCACTGTATGTATAATTTTTAAAACGTACTGAATACAGATTTTTTATAGTACCCAACTGTGCTCTAAAAGCAATAAGACCGGAGGAAACAATAATAGCCAGAAAAATAATAATAATAACTGGCGCTATAAAATTTTTTTTAATTAACGATAGTTTGTTCAGGAACAATGTAATCCCCCTTATTCAATTTGGAAAGGCTTCCGTTTTTACGAAAGCCCTTCCTCTAAAATCATTAATCAATCTTGTTTACGTAAACTCCGGCTCCCATGTAGGTATCTTTGTCTATAGCAACAATATAAGAAATTTTCGGCTGAAAATCCTTTGTCTTGGGATGCTGCCATACGTATTCAACCCAACCTTTACCTTCTTTGCTGGCTGCTGCTTTAGCAAAATCAGCAAAAAACATTTTCCCGTTGGGGTCTTTCATAGTAGAAAGATCTTTACCTACCAAATTAGGTTTCATGGGTTGAACAAGTGTTATACCTTTCATTGTATTTACAAAAAGATACAACTCACCGCGTACAAATTTCCCATCAGCTTTCTGAAATTCCTTTAATGCTTCATCTTTGCCCACTTTTTTAATATAGGCTTGCGCTTCGTCTACAAATGCCTTTACTTCGGCTTTTCTCTGTTCCATCAGTTTGCTGTCAACTTCAGCGAAACAAACGACGCTCATTACTGCAAGTATCACAAATCCAATCAAACTCTTTTTCATAAAAACCTCCTGAATATTGTAGAAATCAATTTAAATATACTACCATCCACCACCTTTCTTTATCTTATTTATATTAATTATATTCATAGAATGAAATAAGTAAATAAATACATTATGTTTCAATTATATAAAATCCTTGTCTATATCCATGGGAATAATTTTATCCGGATCAACAAAATTAGGCTTAGTTGTATTATTTTCTATTTTCGGCCCGGATATAAAACTACTCTTTGCAGAAGTTTGCGCTTTATTATCCACTTTATTTTTGCGCATCTTATCTGTCTTCATATAGCTCATATTTTCTTTTCCCAGAACAATAACTGATAAATCCGTAACCATTCTGCCAAGTTCTATCGCTTCAGCGTTTAGTTCCTGACTTGCAGCTGCTGATTGTTCGGATATAGATGCGGCTGACTGCGTTAACTGGCTCATCTGGGTAACCGAATAATCGATCTGATTTATACCTGTCGCCTGCTCATCATTTGAAGCACTTACTGCTGAAATAAGGGTATTCATTTTTTGTATGCCTTCTACAATTTTATGCAGGGCATTCCCGACTTCTTCCACGCTGGATACTCCTTTATTGGAACTGTTTCGCGATTCTTCAATCAAGGAAGCGGTATTTTTTGCCGCATCTGCGCTGCGCTGCGCAAGGTTTCTTACTTCCTCGGCAACCACGGCAAAACCTTTGCCTGCTTCACCGGCCCTGGCTGCCTCAACCGCTGCGTTTAAAGCAAGCAAATTGGTCTGGAAAGCAATATCATCAATTGTTTTGATAATTTTCGCAGTCTGATCCGATGAATTTTTTATTTCATTAATGACTTCCATCATTCTGCGCATGGAATTTTCACTATTTACCGCTTCACTACGTACTTCCAAAGATAAGCTGTTTGCTTCCTTGGAACTTTCCGCGGTCTTGAACGTCATCCCATTCATTTCTTTAAGCATGGCCGAAGTTTCTTGCAAACTGGCAGCCTGTTCTGTAGAGCCCTCCGCCATTTTCTGGCTGGACTTGGCGATCTCCGAAGACGCGACTTTTACCTGTTCGGATGTTTTTGTCAATTTCGTTAGCAATAGCAATATCTGGTCTACAATCTGATTGGAAGTCAGCATCCAGACAATTATTGATATTGTTATCACCACGCAAAAGAATATTACGATTAAAAACAAAGACCTTGCTGATATGTTGCGTATTTCATCACCGGCGGAAAACAGCTCTTTATCATATGAGCCAGCTCCTATTACCCACCCCCAATCTTCAAAATAAGTAAAAACTGATGTTTTATATAAAGACTTGGCATCTCCTTCATTTTTCCAGGGATAACGCATTAAAGAAGTCTCTCCTTCTTTTAACTTTGAGGCTTTGTCGATCATTTCTTTTATAAAATAGTTACCATTAGCGTCCCTGGATTCCAGAATGTTTTCTCCATCCCTCTTGCCACCCTTAGACACTATATAGGTACCGTTTGAATCTAAAATAAACACATACCCTGTCTGACCGATCTTTATGTTCGTAACATCACTTTTTATTTGCTGCAGATCTCTTTGGGGCACTCCAACATAGAGCATTCCTATAACTTTTTTTTCTGAATTGAATAAAGGTTTATATGCGGTCATATACCAGTCATTAACAACAAATGCTTTCCCTGTATAAGTATCCCCGTTTAATACTTTGGTCAGGACCGGATTGGCTTTGCCATCCGGCTGCATAACAGGTATGTAGGTACCGATAGCTCTGCTGCCATCCTTTTTCAAGACATTGGTAGCCACACGAAGCATATCCCCTGCATCGTTCATACGCTGGAATATGGTACACGTTCCGCCCACCAGTTCTTTGACACTATCCACAACAATAACTGTTTCTGAGGAAGAATCGATTTTGCCCAACCATTTGTTCCCCGCATATAATCTGGGTAAAGATATTTTTTTTACTGACTTGTCAAACTGGTTTGTCACGTCCCACTCAATAGTGTCACCTGCCCTGAAACTCACCCCTCCGATATCATTTAATATCTTTGTGGCTACATTCAGATTGTAGTTCATGCGCTGCATGGCGTTTTTTTCTTCAAGATTAAAAGCCAGATTAAGGTTTAATACAATCTGTTTAAGGCCACCAAGTGTCGCTATCTTGTTTTCGCGGTCCGCTATTGTAGCCATTCTCTGATTTTGGGAAATTACAAGAAACAGCAAAATTATTATTGGAATTTGTGATAAACAAATACCGGTTATTAATAATTTCGCTTTCAATGAAAATTTTTTCATACTAATCCCCTCTTGTTAATTCCATCTATTAATATTTATATATGATAACAGTTGATTATTCAATAATTTGGGGAAAATTGTTTATATTAATAGAAACTGATTTTTACTTCATTTCCATAACATTTGATTGTCACATAAATGTTGCTATATCAAGGCAGGTTGCACAGAATATGTGAAAAAAATTGATTTATTGTCTAAATCCGGACAGACCTGTTTGAAATAGGTGAAGTTGTTAAAGACCCGGTATATGTTTTAGCAAAGAATTAATATTTTTTTTATCTGTATTGGAAATTTCCACACATACATAATTACTATTAATATCATTAAGAAACTTCAAAAATTGATCGCGATTAAAATTTGTATAGGGGATTAAATCCGTCTTTGTCAAAACAGTTAAGGAACTCTCCTTGAATATTCTGGGATATTTTAAAGGTTTGTCGTCTCCTTCAGTCGTACTGATAATCGCAATTTTATAATTTTCACCAAGATCAAAAGCCGAAGGACACACCAGATTACCTACATTTTCAATAAAAATAATGTCCAATTTTTTCAGATCAAATTCCTGTACAGCTTTAAAAACCATGTTAGCGTCCAGATGACATCCTGTTCCCGTATTAATCTGCACAACAGGTATATCAAGTTTGGCGATACGGTCGGCATCTCTGGTTGTAGCACAGTCTCCTTCTATAACCGCTACCTTTTTACCTCCCTTTTTTATTTCTGGTATAATCGTTTCCAGTACCGATGTTTTTCCGGCGCCGGGTGAACCGATAAGGTTATACATTTTTACATGATTTCCGATTAAAAGATCCCTGGTCTGCTGGGCATACATATCATTGGCTTTCAAAACATTCTGCATTACTTTTACCTGCATATATATATTCCTTTCATAAGATGTCATTCCCACCCCGTATCAATTATAGGGTAAACTGCTGCGGGAATCTGGGATTCAAATAACCCCCCCATCCAGCCTTCGCTTCAACAGCTTTGGCCGGCAAGCAAGCGGTGATGACAATAAAACATCAAAAACTTAAGTGTACATATTATAAACCATAATTGTATTTTATTGATAGTTAATATCGTCAATATTTACTTTTAAGTAAATAAGAATATGATTATTAAAAGGGGGCCTGACATTATGAAATATATCTATCATATATTGAGGCAAAAAGAATTTGCTTATTTGATGTGTTTTATTTTTTTTATCCTGTTAAACTGGCCAATTTTGAGTATTGTTGATAAACACAGTCCTCTATTCACTTTCATCTATATTTTTAGTATTTGGACAATCAGCATTGTCATATTATTTTTTATTTCCAGAAGTTATAAATATATAGATTCGGATAAAAAAACTCGAGATAGTTAACTTCAAATATGATAAGCCAATTTATTGTTTTAATTTTTTTTCTTGTTTATCTGAGTGTACTGTTTATTATAGCTGTCCAGACCGAACGCGGATCTTCTATTTTAAAAAAACTTAGTAACAGTCCGATTATTTATACATTATCCATCGCTGTCTTCTGTACTACCTGGACATACTATGGAAGCGTGGGCAAAGCCGCTACTTCCGGCCTTTTTTTCCTGCCTATTTATTTGGGGCCGACCATCAGCATTTTTATCTGGTGGTTCCTGATAAAAAAAATGATACGCATAAAAAATATGTATAAAATCACAAATTTAGCCGATTTTGTGACAGCTCGTTACAGTCGTTCTACATCTGTGGGCGCAGTAGTAACGATTATCTGTCTGGTCGGCATGCTGCCTTACATCGCTTTACAATTAAAGGCCATTATCTCGTCCTTCCAGCTGATTTCCGCGCCGCCGCATTATACAGTACATACATTCATGGGTGATTCTGTAGGCTGGTTTCTGGTTTTAGCCATGGGTATTTTTACTATCATATTCGGAGCCAGAAAACTTGACCCTACTGAACACCATAGAGGGATGATAATGGTTGTAGCCATTGAATCCCTGGTGAAACTTCTCGCTTTTTTGTTGATAGGTTTTTTCGTGACCTTTCTATTATTCCATGGTTTTAGGGATATCTTTTCTAAAATATCGCTAAGCTCCTATTCACAAATACTTTCAATAGGCATTACCCATAAGTCGAATTATTGGACATGGTTAACATATCTCATTTTATCCGGCTCGGCAGTTATCTTTTTGCCCAGACAATTTTATACGGCAGTTGTTGAAAATATTGATGAAAATCATCTTCAGACTTCTATCTGGCTTTTTCCTTTATATATGTTGCTGATTAATATATTTGTTATCCCTATCGCTTTAGGCGGTCTGTTGCTTGGCTTACCCATTCAAAAAGCGGATATGTTCATTTTGCATATCCCTTTATTGACCCATCATAACTGGCTCGTTTTGTTGGTATTTCTGGGAGGCCTGTCCGCTGGCTCCAGTATGATTATGCTCTGCACCATGACCATCACGACCATGATTACCAATCATCTGCTGCTGCCTTATATAGCCTCTATCAAACCTCTAAATTTTCTTAATCATCATGTACTGAAACTACGCTGGATAGTAATTCTTATTTTTCTGATGATAAGTTATTTATTCGCAATACAGATCGGTGACTCTTATATGCTGGTTAACATCGGGATGATTTCTTTCGCGGCAGTTCTACAATTTGCTCCAGCAATCGTTATCGGGCTTTTTTGGAGAAAAGCCAACAAATTCGGAGCCCTGGCAGGTATGATCAGCGGATTTATAATCTGGCTTTATACACTTTTTTTACCGGCTATTATAAAAAGCGGCTGGCAAGACGCGGACATACTTATTAATGGGCCATGGCATATAAAATGGCTGATACCGGAAAATATGTTTGGGATAACCATCTCCGATCATTTGACCCATACAGTTTTCTGGTCAATGCTTTTCAATGTTGTTTTTTTAATTCTCGGTTCGTTAATACCAAAAATTTCCGAAGAGGAACAAAAATGGTCTGATACAATTGTTAATATCCTTAATAATACAAATCCTCAGGACTACAGAACCAGTTTCCGTCGTAATGAATCCATTAAAGTACCGGATAAAATAAAAACTATTCATCATTTACTAAATGAATACTACTCGGAGAAAGAAAGTGATGGCATTATTAATAAATGTCTAGCAACCGCGAATATTGGAAATAGAAGCATGATATCAATTGTGGAGCTGGCGCACTTCCAGGGGGAAATAGAAAAGGTATTGTCCGGTTCCATAGGAACATCTACTGCCCACAACGTAATGGCTGGTTGTAACTTATTCACTCCGGAAGAAAAAAGAATGCTGGCCGAGGTATACAGTGAAATCCTTACAAATTTAAACCTGTCCCCGGAAGAATTAATTCGTAAAATAGATTATTATAAAGACAAAGAAAAACTTCTGGCCTCTCAGGCGCGGGAACTGGAAACAAAAGTTGAAGAGCGCACCAAGGAGCTGAGGGAAGCAAATACTCAGTTAAATATTCAACTGATACGCATGGAAACAGCAGAAACCGATTTGAAAAAAGCTTATGAATATTTAAAAGATACCCAGAG
>JAQURL010000031.1 GCA_028715625.1 Candidatus Margulisiibacteriota bacterium
TAATTTTGTTTGTAGCTGAAGGCTGCCATTCATTTATCACAGCTTCACAAATTTGCAAAGCGAATTCAGGCTCAGTACCCGTAAAACTTTCCGGAGAATATTCGAGTTGCACTTCCAGACCGGACTTGCCTGCGTATTTTTTTATCCAGCGCACACCCTCCAGAGCAATGGCAATTATTTCTTTTTTATCCTTGCGAAATACAATACGACGCTGGTTTTCCGATGTTGGATTATAAAGATGGACTATCGGTTTGTGAGCACCGGAAAGCGCCTCTATTGTTCTGGCAATCAGATGTTCCCTGGACTGCACCAGTACCTGTATTCTTACGTCCTCAGGTATATGCTGATTTTCAATCAATGTGCGAATAAAATCAAATTCCACTTGAGCAGCCGAAGGAAAACCGGCCTCAATTTCCTTAAAACCGATTTTTACCAATAACTTAAAGAAATCCAGTTTTTCCTGCAGGCTCATAGGAGTTATCAAGGCCTGATTGCCATCCCTCAGGTCTACACTACACCATATCGGTGCATTATTAAGTTGTTTATCGGGCCATGTTCTGCTTGCCAGTTGCATTGCCGGATATGAACTATACTTATTAATCGTAACCTTATTCATGATTCGCCTCCTCGCCTCACCCCCTTTTGAAAGGGGTTATATTGGCTTTTTATAATATCCTCCCTTTTGGGGAGAAATTTTACTAATAATAAATGTTGAAATACTGGATTGTTTCGCCTTTTCAGGCGAGTAAAAGCAGGTTTAATAAAACTATTACGTATCTTCTGACGTTTACCACTAAACACTCCTTAACGAGTAATTTAATACTATATTCAATCAAAACAGTTGTCAAGGACCCGGCAGGAGTTAAAAGAATCCCTCTGTCATCATCCTTATAACAATTATCGATATAATCCAGCAAAAATTGCAGCTTGTTTATTTTTGTTGAAATTTATTAAGAAATTTCACGATAAATATTCGGTTATTAGTAAAAGGAGTACTTATGTTTTATAAAATTATCAGTAATTGCAGTATTATAGAATGGAACGCAAAATTCGGATATCCAGGTTCATTTGATCCCTGGACCAAAGGCCACCTTTCTGTAATCACTTCTCTCCTGGATAAAGACCCTGACGCCAAGATTGAAATAATCATCGCCAAAAATCCCGACAAAGCCGGCCTCTTTTTGCCTGAAGAAAGAAAATTCATTATTGAAAACAGTATACCCCAAAAATATCTTGATCGTGTCCGTGTAACGATAGTTCAAGGAATAGTGGCAAGTTATATGTTTGAAAATAATATACCATATTTTATAAAGGGGATCAGGGATTCAAAGGATTACTCTTATGAAACAGAGCTTGCACTGCTTAACAACACACTTTACGGTTCACCTCTCACCCTGCTGATACCTCAAATGGATATGGGATTAAGCCATGTAAGCTCCAGTAACCTAAAACTGCTGACCAATATCGGTGTACCGTTAGACAGATATGCGCCAGCCTATGTGCGAGAACTTTTGAAAATGAAAACAACAGGGAAACTGATGATCGGGGTTACAGGAGGTATATCATCAGGGAAATCTACACTCTGCAAAACTCTCAGCACATATTCTATGGACAAAGACACTCCAATTCATTATATAAATATGGATGCGTTGGGGCATGTTATTCTTACTGAAAAAGAAAATGTATTGCCCCTGTATAAGAAAGTCAGGTCCGCAATCGCAGAAATGTTCGGACATAACGTGCTGGAAGCAGATGGAACAATTAACAGGAAACTATTGGGCGACATAGTTTTCGCAGACAAAAATAAATTAGACCAGCTTACTGACCTGATGCTGGAACCTATATTATTTCTTATGGGAAAAAGAATTCAAAAAATTAAAACAGGTATAATATTTTTAGAAAGTGCAATTCTGGTTGACCGCAAATTAACCGAACTCGTGGATGAAAATATGATTATTGTAGCTGTAGACAAAGATGTCCAGAAACAAAGAATGATTGAGATCAGGGGGCTGGAACCAGAACAGGCTGACAAACGCATAGAATCACAGCTGCCTCAGGATGCAGTCAGACAATCAATCGCGGATTTGCAGACAAACAACTATGACCGCTTGCTTCTGCAGCTATCCGGAAATGAAGATTTAAACATGGACACAATTGAATATTTTTATTATCAATTAAAAAATGAATATATCAGACGTAACTATACACGCAGAGACAATATGATATATATAATTCCAGAATTAAAATTAAAAAATGACAAGCTTTTTCTAGATGAAATCGCGCGTTTACACCAGATACCTGAACGAGGATATCATACAATAATGCATGTAATGGAAATGCTTTGTTGGTTCCACCAGATAAAGGATAAACTGGAACATCCCCTGGAAGTATATCTGGCAATTATTTTCCATGACATCATATATGATGCCGCGCTTAAAGATAATGAGGAACAAAGTGCAGAACTGGCCAAGAAGCTCATTACCAAACATGTAATGAATGAAGACATAAATGTGGACTTGATTGTAAGATTGATACAATTGTCCGCCAAACATCTTGAAGATTTAAAGGACTTAACAAACGACGAGAAAATCTTTCTGGACATGGACATGGGTATATTTGCAGCACCGAAAAAAAGACTTCTGACCTGTGAAGGCGGGGTATATAAAGAATATGGGAAGATCTATCCCCTGGAAGCATATATTAAAGGTAGATCAATGTTTTTAAACAGTCTGTTACTACCTGAAAAATCCATTTTCAGATCAGAATTATTCAAAGAAAAATATGAAGATTTGGCCAAAGCAAATATCAAATATCTTTTAACCCAGGTATATGCTGAAAATCCAATATATATAAAACAGACAATTTAATTAAAAAAGTTATGATCCAGGAATATATTTGGTTATTTTTAATTAGTATTGTAAAATCTATCTATGACAAACAGGATCAAAGGATTCTTCATAAGTTTAATAATTGTTCTGGGCTTAAACGGTTGTAATAATATCCCGACTTCATCCAAAATCGAAAAGGCTTTAAAACAGGGTAATTCGCAAAAAGCACTTAATCTGCTGCAAAATGAAGAGAGTCAAGAAGACCTGGCCGCAAACGGAAAAATTTTATTGGTCTCGGCAATTCAAAATAACCGGATAAATGTTATCAGATTTTTAATTAAAAAAGGTATAACTTTTGATCTTGATGAAATAAGTCCGACTAATCCCCTCACCTCTGCCATTCACAAAAATAATGTTGATATCATCTTGCTGCTTGTCAATAAAACGGGGCCAAAACTAAGCAAAGAAGAAATCCTGCCCATACTGGATATGTTTAAAGACCACCCGGATATAGTCCAACTGAAAATAGCAGACCTTAAACAAAGCAAAAAACAAGGGGGATCGGCTGACAATTCTGTTTTTTTTCAGGCTGCTGCAAAAGGCGATATGCAGACGGTCGAACAGCTGATAAATACTCAGCAGATTGACAAAGATGCTCAAGACGATCAGGGGAAAACAGCTTTAATGCTGGCAGCCGAAAACGGACATCTGAATCTGGTTAAACTGTTAGCAGATAATGGAGCAGATTTAAATGCTGTGGATCAGAATAATGAAACTGCTCTAATTCTCGCAGCAAAAAAAGGGTATTTATTGATAATAATCTATCTTCTTGACCATAAAGCTGATTCTACTCTGCGCAACTTAAACGGTCTGACCGCTTTTCTTGAAGCGATCATGAATGATCAGGATGACGCGGCACACAAAATATTCGAAAAGACCAAAGAAAAAATCGGTCCTACAGACCTGAAAAAAGCTATAGAAGTTTCCGACAAAAAAAATAATAAAAACACTACAGACTGGCTGAAAGACACATTATCCGACAAAAAACCTATAATATCTGAGGCTTCCTTACAGAAAAAAAATAATAAATTACAGATTGCAAAACCCTCAGAATCGAAAGTTGAAAAGCCGGTTGGCAAAGATACAAAAAATCAAGCTAAAAATAAAGAAATATTATTGGCTGCTCTGGGAGAAACAAAAAATAAAAAAATTCTTGATATAATTAAAACCAATAACGGAGATATCAATGGCCATGATAAAAACGGACAGACTCCTCTTATGCTAGCTGCCGCCAATAATGATATACAAATTATAACTCTATTAATCCAGGACGGAGCGAACATAAATATTCTTGATTTGGACGGCAATACAGCTCTTATGATCGCGGCTCTTAACGATAATGCGCAGGCTATAAGGACATTATCTCAATATAATGTGGACATTAACGCAAAAAACAAGAATGGACAAACCGCTCTGATGATTACCGCTTTATATGACAAAACAACCGCCATGCGAGAACTGATCAAACTTGGGGCAGATTTGAACAAAACAAACAATAACGGACAATCCGCTTTGGTATTCGCAGCATATCAGAACAATGAAAACGCTGCCAGGATTCTTTTGGAAGCCGGAATTGATAAAAACCTGCGCGACACTTATGGGTTTACAGCCATGGACTGGGCTAAACGCAGAAACAATCAGAATATAATCAACCTATTGAACTCCTGAACTGACAAGAAAAAAATCTGAAACTATATCGGTTTCAGTCCGATATATAACATAGTATTTAGTATAAATATAATTATCAGAGCTTAACATGTTTAATAAAATAATCTCAACGACCACGGATTCATTAATTAAGGATCAGCAAAAACAAATTGAACATTTGCAGAATATTATTAATTCTCAATCACAAACCATAACTGAACAGAATTCTCAAATTTCAATTCTGGGTAAAGAAATTGATGATCTGATAACCAATACTCCCGGCTATCATTTTCACGGGTTCAGGGACGGAAGCATAATTATAAGAGACAAAAAAATAGTTGAACTTAGCGGCTATAATATGGAGGACTTCAACTCAAAAAAAATAAAATGGACAGATCTGGTTATTGCTGAAGATCGACTGACATTCAAACAGACGCTCATTAACGCTCTAAAAAACGGAGAACCATATATCAGGGAATACCGTATTCGCTCAAAAAACGGAGAAACCCACTGGATACAAGAAAGAGGAGTAATTACCCAAACTCAGAATAAAGATTTCATTGTTGACGGGATTTTTTTTGAAATTACTGAAAGAATGCTGGCCAGACAAAAAATTATAGCTAATGAGATAAAACTTAATTTTGTATTTAATAATCTGTCTTCAGGAATTCTTTTGTTTGACAAAAATACAGGTAATTTTCATAGTAACAGAGTATACAGGGAAATATTTGATTTGGAACAGGATATGGAAATAGCTGATTTCCCTTGCGTTTTCTGGGTAGACAGGATGATACACGATGAGTTTCACAATATACTAAACCAAAACAAAAAAATATTTAATTTTGAAAGCGAAATCAGAACTGCCAAAGGTGAAATAAAATCAGTCACTTGCTCTGCATTACAGGAAAACGGCTGGTTGTTGATGTCGTTTACCGATATTACAAATCAAAAAATAATCAGTCGTCAAAAACGACTTATTGAAACGCATGAGCGATTGAAGCTGATGACCGGAGGTCTGTCACATGATTTCAATAATCTGCTGGCTGTGTTGATGGGAAATTTAGAGTTGGCCATGTTAAATTTGCCTGAAAATAATTTTCTTGCAGAAGCTTTAATTGTTACCGATAAAATGTCGGAAATCGTAAGGCAGCTGCTCAGAATAAGTATTCCCAAATATATGACCAAAATAAATGAAGTAAACCTTACAGCAGTGATGAACGATGTGTTGGACTCCATTGCGTCGAATACAAAATATCCGGATGTACACATCAATATAAAATCAGTCGAGACAAATCCTTCCGTTAACGCTGATTCCGGTCAGATCAAAAAAATATTTAAAACAATTATAGAAAACTCACTGGACGCTCTGGGAAAAAACACAACAGACAAAAAAATAAAATCTCTATTGATTAATATATCTCAAGTTTCACTGAATATAAATCAGATTGATGTGCTGTTAAGGACTAACCTTGAAGCTAATAAAATGCTGCTGGCCGATGATATCAAATCTGGCAATTATATAAAAATAACAATCACGGACAATGGCTCCGGTATAGAAACAAAAAATATCAAAAAGATATTTGATCCCTACTTCTCAACAAAAGAAAGAGGTCAGCAGAGAGCAATGGGCCTTAATTTAACAGAAACCGGTTTATTAATACTGGCAAATAAAGGTTTTATCTGCTGCAGAAGCAGAATCGGACAAGGAACGGTATTTGATATCTATTTTCCGGTGGTTGTATAGATTTTCATCATTTAGATGGATTATTCAATAAAATAAAAAGAATGGAAACGTTCTTTTATTTATAATTAATTAAAGATAAAATTAACACAGAACCATCAGGAGTGTAAGAAACAGACTATTATGAAGCTGCCTTTAAAATCTGACAAAAATAAGTTTTCTTTTTTCATTATAGATGATTCCATGTCAATTACCAAAACCTTAAAAGAAATGATTGAAAGTTTTGAAGGAAAATATATCGGCAATGCTTCCAATTCTACTGAAGCCTTTTCACAACTTGTGAAATATATTAATGAAATTGATTTTATACTGCTTGATATCCTGATGCCTGATATCAGCGGACTGAAGATAATTCCGGCTATCAAAACAATTAATCCCAATTTTAAAATTATAATGCTTAGCGCCTTAAGTTCTCCGGCCAATATTCAACAAGCCATATCCCTTGGCGCATCACATTTTATTGCCAAACCTTTTCGTGTTGATCAATTTTTCAACGTAATAAAAACTCTCTGTGAATCTTCAATTAAGGATTCCAACACTTCTATCCACGAAACAAAGAAAGATTTTACCAAAATCCACGCTCTGATAATAGAAGATTCCAACCTTTCTGCCAACTTTATCCGAACAAAACTGGAATCGCTGGGTTGCAAAGTTGTTGGGATAGCTCATCGCGGACAACAAGCCCTGGATATTTTGAACAAAGTACCCAGCATCAATCTGGCAGTATTGAGCATGGTTCTGCCTGATATGGATGGGCTCTCCCTGATTATCAAAATAAATATGTTTGATCCTGACATCAAAATTATCATGTTTTCCGCTAAAGATGACGCCAGATCAATTGAAAAAACCAAAGAACTGGGTGTGGACTATTATATTTCCAAATCGAATTTTACAGACCGTCAGTTGTATGAAGCTCTTTATGAACTTTTTACAGACCTCTAAGCTGTTGTTCAGCTAACCGCTTTATAATACTTCATAGCTTCCGGTATAAATTTTTTGATATCTTCCATCCTGGTTGTGTCTGAAGGATGAGTAGACAAAAATTCAGGAATTTTTGCGGTTCCAGCCTTATTCATTGCATCCCAGAAATAGATTGCAGCTTCCGGATTATATCCGGCTCTGGCCATTAATATCAGCCCTATCCTGTCAGCTTCAGTTTCCTGCAATCTGCTGTATGGTAAAAGTACTATTACCGATGAACCCAAACCATAAACCGTATTATAAGCATTTTTTATTTCAGGTGAATTTTTTTCTATGGCTTTATTCAGCAGATCACTTCCCATACTGACGAGCAGTTCCTGAGACATTCTTTCATTACCATGCTGAGCAAGAGCATGAGCGATCTCATGCGCCATCACAACCGCTAGCTGAGCTTCTCCCTTAGCTACATGCATAATACCGGAATAAACAGCGATTTTCCCGCCCGGAAGACAAAAAGCATTTATAACTGCATCATTTTTTATCAAACAAAACTCCCAGTCAAAATATTTGCTGCGGTCCTGCATATTCATATCCTGCAGGCTTTCATCCGCAGCCTTGACGAGACGGTTACCCACCAGCATAATTTCCTGCCAATCACTACCACTGGTTATGATATCTGACGTTGCCTTGATCTCTTTATAAGACTCTTCACCCATTTGCATCATTTTATCCTCGGGGATCAACAAAGCCCTGGACCTGCTGGTGTACATTACATCATTACATCCCAGCAAGGCAAAAATACTGATAAAAATTGAAACCAGCGCAAATTTTTTTAAACAAGTGACGATTGTCATTATATCACCCTCCCTTTTCAATTTAGATTATGCTACTATATCCAGCACTCTACGTGCAATTGATTTTATTTTTAAGGACAATGCAATAATATCCAGTAAAAGTCCTCTCCAATGGCCTGTTTTTATCAGAATATTCAAGATTTGGCGATGTCTTCTGTTGTATTTAATTGTCCCAGCCATTTCCAAGCTGATATCAGCAACACCGGAGATGATTTGACGAGCAGCTTCCTGCCCTGATATAAGCGCCTGATATATACCCTCTCCTGTGAAGCCTGAAGCCAGCCCGGCAGCGTCGCCCGTTAAAAAGATATTACCGAATACATGTCCTTTGTAATCATAATTTATAGGGAACACTTCAAACCTGGCTCCAGTTGTATTAATTTTATTATTTTTCAGCCAGATATGAAAATTTCTTTTACACTCTATAGTAGATAAAACCTTAGGATCACTACCGCATCCTATGGAAACATAATCTTTATGAGGAAAAATCCAGGCATACCAGGCTTTAAACAATTTTGAATCATAATAAATTTCAAAATTACGGTATTTTTCAGAACAAACAAGATACTGCATGGCCATTCCTGTTATGGAATTTTTCAGTCCCAGAAATTTTCGAACCGACGAGTTCGAACCATCAGAGCCAACAAGCCACTTGTACTTAATACAATAATTCCTGTTTGTTGTAACGTATTCTTTATTTATAGCTGTAACCAATGTTTCTGTTCGTAAAGTTATGTTGTTGTTTTGCTCCAGACGGCTGAGCATCCATTGCCCGAGATTTTTACGGTCAATTGTATAGGCGAAGTTTCGTTGAAATTTTATTTTTGTATGAATATGAGGTGTATTGAAATATATTGTATCATATGAAAAATCCAGTTGTTCAGAAGGAAATCGCAGATAATCCAGAGTTTTTTGTGTAAAACCACCTGCACAGACCTTGGGTCCGATTGTTTTATTTTTTTCCAGAACCAGAACCTTGAGACCGCTATTTATTAAATGATAGGCACAATTTAGCCCGGCCGGTCCGGTCCCGATAATAATTACATCAAATTTTTCCATAATTTTCTTTCATTATAAAAGGTCCATTGAAAAAATTATATACAAATCTCGATATGTTATAATAAAAATAACAGGAGGTGATTATATGTCCAGAAAATTTATGGAAATAGCGATCGGAATTTTCTTCCTGGTCGTATCTTGCCTGGTGATCTATAACGGAATTGCCGCACACAAAGTGCTGGGAAACCTGAACAAGGTAATTATACAGCAGGTAAAGTAATTATTGGAAAACAGTAATTTCCTTTAACATATACCTGAAAGTATAATAAACAATCACTATCAGCACATGGATGAAAAGAATTCCCAGAATTATCATAAAAAAAACAAATGTTTTTTTAAGTGTATAGCGCAGTTTCCAGATAATTATGCTAAGGAATAAGCCGCTCAGGATAACCATAGTGAGCAAAATAGGGCCATGTTGAGTCTTTAAGGCTGGTATTTGAAACAAGGTAAAAGTTACAAATGCAAAAAGAAGAATGAAAACAAAGCTGCGTTTAACTACAAATTTCGCGGTCCTTGTGCTGATATGTTTCAACTTTAAATTGATAGGAACCAATAAAAAATAACGCCAGTAAAGCATTTCCTTTTCAAAAAAAGAATAAATCCTATTTAGCACAAAATTCTCCTGTTCCTGTTTTCTTATAACATTATTTCATTATAATGATTTATATAAATTTATAAAGGTTCATAATGCATGTGGCTAGCTTCTTTTGTCTGGCGTTATTATTTTTCACAATGCTGTTACTAGCCTGATTTTTATATTATAATTAAATTTATGAAAAAAATTATTATAACCGGTTTTTTGTTAATCACTTTACTATTTTTGATTGGATGTGAAGAACAGCAATTTATTGTACTTAACGCCAAACAAGCTGATATTGAAGCACAATTTATAGATTTCGTAGGTATCAGCGGTTACAAAATTACCTACAAAAATATGGATAGAGGATTGTTCAGAATAAAAAAAGGAACAGAAATTATTCCCGAGACCAAAACTACTATGATGAGAACTATAATTGCAACCTCTAACTATCCGGATTTCTCCACAGAATATATGGACCTGGCTTTTCAGGATAAACAAATTATCGATACTCGGAAAATAACGCAAAAAAGTGAACAGCAACGCAGAACTATAGCATTTGCCATCAGCATTACCCAGCAACAGGAGAATGTTTTATTAACACCCATATCTCAGGATGATATGTTTTCCGGCGATGATGTCCGCAAATTTGCCGATCAACTTGAAAAAGCAGGATATCAGGTAGGCCTAATAAAAAAGCAGTAAAATACCCCTTGACGACAGCGGACATTCAGCAGCTGTGTCCATTTTAAGCGATTTAGTAAACGCCTTATATATCAAGACGTAAACAAAATAAACCAATAAATATCGATGCAAGTTTCCTGCATATCTTACCGATAATAAAGTATATTGAATAAATGAGGGGGGTAAGCAAATGATTCAAGATATTATGGAAACTATAGTTTGTACATGTGAAGGTAAGGTTGCCAAGATTGAATACAGTATAGATTTCAGTAATTATTACCTTGACCTCAATCTTAGCCTGAACTAGTTACCACCGTTAATGCTCCGGTAACTCTATTTCTGCTTTACTGTTTTTTTTATCAGTTTTCTCATCCTCTTTGATATAAACTGTTCTGACAGGAAATGGTATTTCGATATCATACTTCCTGAATCTTTTATGTAAGCGTTTGATAAACTCATGCTTTATCAGATACTGATCCACAAATTCCCTGATCCTGAGAATAACCGAAAAATTTATACTGAAATCATCGAATTTATTATACCTTACAAAAGGTTCAAAAGAAGGAACACCACCCTGAATTTCTTTCATTATTTCTTTAGCTGTTTCAATGGTCACTTTTTCAACTTTATCCAGATCACTACTATAACTGACTCCCAAGTCTATAACCAAAGATAATTCCTTCTCCGGCAAATGATAGTTAGTAATAATAGCCGTAGCTACTTTGTTATTCGGAACAATTATATGATTATTGGCCAGGGCCCGGATAACGGTATTGCGCCAGGTTATATCCATAACATAGCCTTCTTCGCCGGAGTCCAGTTTTATATAATCACCAGGTTTAACCTTGCGTGAAAGGATCAGATAGATACCGGAAAACAGGTTGGACAAGGTGTCCTGTAAAGCCAGTGCCACGGCCAAACCACCTACTCCCAGAGCGGTCAGTATAGGAGTTATGGAAAGCCCAAGTGACTGGAGTATGATCAGAGCGCCAATTACATATACCAATAACTGTGAGAGATTGGAAAGTATGGAAATTGAGGGAACAATACTTTTATTTTTGGAACTGTATAAATAAAAAAATGCAGCCGTTATTCTGGCCAGTATCCAGGTAAAAACCAGGATAATGAGAGCCATAACCAAATTCTGTATGGCATTAAGAATATTTGCTTCAAAGCGCAGAGATAATGTCGCCAGATATAAACCACAAACGCTTATTAGTATAAAAGATTTGCCTTTTAAGACACCCAGAATAATGTCGTCGCCTTCCCACTTTGTTTTTGCGGCGATAACCTGAAGCTTGTTGAGAAATACTTTTTCAAAAATAAAAGCAATGAATAGCGCAACCAAAAAAGTAACGCTAAATGCGATATAGGGTTCGACAACAAGAAGTAACATTTTATACACGAATAGTCCTCCCTGAAAATTCAATACTATGTTATCTTAACCAATTCTTTTTTATTGGACAACTGAAATTTTTACCTCGCCTGATATTAATCATCACCTTAATGTCTTATAAACGAATACCCGATTTGTTTTTCTGATTATATCGCCTGTCATTTTGTTGCGATTATAAAAAAAGCACCGCGTTATGCGGTGCTTTTTTTATTCAATTATTCATTAAATTTTATTAGAAGCCTATACTTACTCCAAATCTGTAGAACAGACCGCTTCTATCAACTCCGCTTAAATCAATTTTACCTGCGCCGACCTGATCATCAATTGCTTTTTGAGCATCAACCAATTTGATCAGATAACCTAATTGTGCGAAACCTGAAATTAAAGGTAGTATATCCTGTTTATATTCACCGAAAACTCCACCGTATACTCCACCAGGGAAGCTGACATTATTACCGGCAACTTTACCAGTAAGTAAGTCTGCCATTACATTAACACCCCAATTGACACCCATAAGGCCAAAAGGAAACTTTACCTGCAATTCTATCGGCAATGAACTGAATTTAAATGTTCCCGCAGACCAGGTCTGGCCTCCGTAGGAAAAACCGGATGACACATTTATATCGGTATCACCTAATTGGCTGATTAATAATGATGTAGGGAAAAATGGTATCAATGGAAAATCAAGACCAAGGCCTACGCCTGTTCCTTTGGCAAATCCTGTGTAAACACCCTGAACCTGCAGCAGAGAAAACGACGGAGCTGCCAGAACTACCATGAGCACACTTGCTAAAACGAACTTTTTTAAACCTCTCATAACACCCTCCTTTTTATGATTTATGGCTCTAGCCATAGGTTGTTATTATACTAATGGACACATAAACATTTGTAAAGCTAATTTTTTACGTTATCTGGTCAAATGCCTGTATTTAATGCGATGCGGCTGGTCGGCATCTGTACCTAAACGTTTTTTTCGATCATCTTCATAATCCGTAAAATTTCCTTCAAAAAATCTAACTTTACTGTCACCTTCAAAGGCCAGGATATGTGTAGCAATACGGTCAAGAAACCAGCGATCATGGCTGATAACCACCGCACAACCGGCAAAATTTTCCAGAGCGTCTTCTAACGCCCGGATTGTATTAACATCCAGATCATTAGTAGGTTCATCCAGTAACAATACATTTGTGCCTGCCTTAAGAACTCTGGCCAGATGCACACGATTACGTTCTCCGCCGGAAAGCATGCTCATCTTTTTTTGCTGATCAGCACCCGAAAAATTAAAACGCGACACATAAGTTCTGGAATTCATCTCTTTTTTACCGAGGTTGATGATTTCGCTGCCTTCTGAAATAATTTCCCATACGGATTTATTGGGGTCCAAAATATCACGGCTCTGGTCCACATATCCCAGTTTTACAGTCTCCCCTATTTTTATTGATCCTTCATCAGGTTTTTCCTGCCCGGTTATGATACGGAACATGGTTGTTTTTCCCGCGCCGTTCGGACCGATTACCCCTACTATGCCACCGGCCGGAAGAGAAAAAGTGATATCTTCTACTAGAATCTTGTCACCAAAAGCTTTGCAAACTTTATTGAACTCAATTACTGTCGAACCCAGTCTGGGGCCGGGCGGAATATAAATTTCCAGCTCTTTCATTTGCTTTTCAGCTTCCTGGCTGAGAAGTTTTTCGTAGGCGCTGATTCGAGCCTTAGATTTGGCCTGCCGGGCCTTTGGCGCCATACGCACCCATTCCAGCTCACGCTGCAGGGTCTTTTGCCGTTCTGTTTCAGATTTTTCTTCGGTCTTCAGACGAGCCTGTTTTTGCTCCAGCCAGGAGGAGTAATTTCCCTTCCAGGGAATCCCCTCTCCTCTATCCAGCTCCAGTATCCAGCCCGCAACGTTGTCAAGAAAGTAACGATCGTGAGTTACAGCAATAACCGTGCCTTCATAGCGCCGCAGATGCTGTTCCAGCCAGGCCACAGATTCCGCATCCAGATGGTTGGTAGGTTCATCCAAAAGAAGAATATCAGGCTTTTTCAGCAACAATCTGCACAAAGCTACCCTGCGCCTCTCACCTCCGGAAATAACTTTAACCAATGTATCTCCGGGCGGGCAGCGCAAGGCATCCATAGCCATTTCCAGCTTGGAATCGATGTCCCAGGCGTCAAGCGCGTCAAGTTTTTCCTGAACTTCACCCTGCCTGGCCAGCAGCTTATCCATTTCAGCATCGGATAAAGTTTCACCGAACTTTTCGTTAATCTGATTATATTCATCCATCAAATTTACCAGTTCCTGCATGCCTTCGCTGACGATTTCCTTAACTGTTTTGGTGTCATCGAGCTGAGGTTCCTGTTCCAGATAACCTACTGTAAAACCGGGGGAAATCGTGGTTTTACCTTCAAAATTCAGATCAACACCGGCAAGAATTTTTAAGAGAGAACTTTTACCTGATCCGTTTAAACCCAGCACTCCTATTTTTGCCCCGTAGAAATAGGAAAGATAAATATTTTTCAGAACAGGTTTCTTGTCATAAAATTTACTGACCCCTATCATGGAGTAGATCACTTTATTTGCTTCTTCGGCCATATTGTTTCTCCTCTCGTCTAACTGATGTAAGTAATGCTCAGAGCTAAGGGCTGAGTGCTCGGAGCGCTGAATGTTAACTACAGTATGTAAATTATAATTGAGAAAACCGAAATTACAAACAATTATTTCCGATATATTTTATGGTTGAGCAATTCATATGAATTTCAATTAATATTTTCAACTCTGGCACAAAATTTGTATAATATTGAACAATTCCCCAAAGATTTGGAAAGTTTTGAGCTGCGAGTTGAGCATGGAAAATACTGTTTGAAGGTCACCTGCGTATTGCGTCTTTTATTTTACTTAAAAAAACTGAAAAATAATAACTCTGAAATGGCATATGCCGGTGCTCGTAAATATTGTATAATTTTAGTTAAAGTTATGCTTTGTTTGTGCGGAGTGTCATTTCGACCGAAGCTAAGCGAGTGGAGAAATCTCAAGTCCAATAAAAATGGCATTTTCAGATTCCTCCATTACAGTCGGAATGACGAAAATGCCTGTTTCGTCAGTTCCTGATAGCGGACTTGCACACAAAACAGCATGCAGGAGGTTTGTATGAAAAAAATCACTATTGTATTAATTTTATCAAGTCTGTTGATTATAGCCGGATGCAGCGGACGATCACGACAAACTTTAAAAATAGGTTTTTGCGGGCCATTAACAGGAGATTCGGCAAATTACGGAAAGATGATGACACAGGCAATAAAAATCGCGGTCGTTGAAAAAAATTCCACAGGTGGTATTGGCGGCAAAGTGCCTGTAGAACTTATTGCCGAAGACGATGAAGGCAAAGTGGAAAAAGCAAACGCTGCTATAGAAAAACTGGCAGGTATTGATAAAATATATGGTCTGGTCGGTGCGGTTTTCAGCAGTTGTTCTCTGGCTATAGCACCGAAAGCCCAGGCTAACAAAATTGTGATGATATCACCCTCCTCAACTCACAAAGATCTCACACAAATGGGAAACTTTATATTCCGGGATGTGCTCAGTGACCGTTTGCAGGCGATGATTTTTGCCAAATACGCCTATGAAGTAATGGGCTTGAAAAACGTTGCCATATTACACCTGAAAAACGACTATAGCCAGGGACTGGCAGAAGACTTTTTAAGACAGTTTGAAGCTGATGGAGGAAAAGTTGTGGCCATTGAGTCCGCTATGCAGGGAGATAAAAATTTTAAAACTCAACTAACAAAAATCAGAGGGAAACAGCCTGACGCTTTATTTTTGCCTGACTATATAGCAGAGATTGCCCAAATACTGGAACAGTCCAAACAACTCGGGCTAAGCGTAAATGTATTGAGCGCTGACGGTTTTTCCAATCCTGAAATTTTTGATCTGGCCGGAAACCTGACAAATGGTGTAGTTTTCTCCAATTCTCCGGATGAAAGTTCAATAACAAATAATATAAGGACCGATTTTGAAAATGTTTATGAAAAAACTTACGGACAAAAGCCCGACGCTTTCAGCCTTGATTCTTATGACGCAGCCAAAATAATTATAAACGCTCTGGAAAAAGTTTACGCTGAGTCCTCTGCAAAAGAAAAAAGAACACTGATGCTTAACCGGGAAAAAATCAGGGATTATGTAGCCAAAACTGCTAACTATCCGGGTGTTTCCGGAACCATTACCTTTCTGTCCAACGGTGACGCTCTGAAAAATGTTGGAATATTTACTGTGAACAACAAACAATATAAACAAGTAGGTATTTTTAAGACCGAAAATGGAAAATTGATTCAAGTGCAATAGTAAAGTTATTTAATAATGGATAACGGTTTTCTTTTTCATATACAGGTCACTGAATTGCTGCAGCATTTCGTTAACGGTCTGTCCATAGGCAGCATTTATGCGCTGATAGCTCTTGGTTATACTCTGGTGTATGGGATCCTGAAATTCATCAACTTCGCTCACGGTGATATTCTGATGATGGGAACATATGCCGGACTCTTTATTTATAACGCCTATAGACCACCTGAGCAGGGATTTTTAACAATAGTTATATTCCTTTTAGCTATGATTGGAGCCATGATAACAAGTTCTGTATTAGGTGTTATTGTGGAAAAGCTGGCATACAAGCCATTAAGAAAGGCTCCCAGACTTGCCCCGTTGTTAAGCGCAATCGGTGTGTCCATAATTCTTATGAACAGTGCCGCATTATTTTTCGGGACCAAATCCAGAAAGTTTGATTATCCATTCAAGAATGATCCGCTTAACATCGCAGGAACGACTATTACACCCAATCAGTTGCTCATTATTTTTACAGCACTCATAATTATGACCGGTTTGCATATATTTATTAAATACAGCAGGTTGGGCAAAGCTATGCGGGCTACAAGTGAAAATCCGACAAGCGCAGCTTTAATGGGGATTAATGTTGATTATATTATCAGTATTACCTTTGTTATCGGATCAGCTCTGGCCGCTATAGCCGGAATACTGATTTCGATGGAATATACTGTTTATCCGACCATGGGAACATTAATAGGGTTAAAAGCCTTTATTGCTGCTGTAACCGGCGGTATAGGAAATATTTATGGAGCAATGTTCGGTGGTATTATTCTGGGGCTGCTGGAAACCTTCGGAGTTGTGATTTTAGGAATACCTTATGGGCTTAAGGACAGCATCGCTTTTTCATTGCTCATAATTATTTTATTATTTAAGCCCCAGGGTTTATTGGGAAAAATTACAAGAGAGAAAATATAAATGATTGATTTTATTCTGTTAATTCTGATATATACCGGTATATATTCACTGCTTTCCCTGGGATTAAATCTGGTTACAGGTAAAACCGGACTCCTGTCCCTGTGCCATGCAGCATTTTTTGCTATAGGAGCGTATACAACCGCTATTGTTATGACAAAATTTGGACATAGCTATCTTGTGGCCTTAATTCTATCAATGTTCATGGCCGGTTTTTTAGGGCTCCTGATAGGCATCCCCACTTTAAGGCTCAGAGGAGATTATCTGGCCATAGCTACATTAGGATTTGGAGAAATTATAAAAAATATTATTCTGAATTGGGATTCCTTAACCAGAGGTCCGATGGGTATAAATAATATTCCGGTTTTACAAATATTTTCCTCCTGGTTTTCTTCAACAAACAAATTGTTTTTTGTATTACTGATCTGGATTCTTGTATTAATAATTATGGCTTTACTCACAGGTTTGGCCAAATCTAGATTTGGCAGAGCCATGGAAGCTATCAGAGAAGATGAAACAGCCGCAAGGGCTATGGGGTTAAATACATCTATATATAAAGTCACAGCTTTCACCCTGGGTGCAATTATTGCCGGTATAGCCGGGAACTTATGGGCAGTTTACAACCAGTCTGTTACTCCTCAAACATTTGATTTTATGCTATCGATAATGATTTTATGCATGGTTGTATTAGGAGGGCTTGGACAATATAAAGGGGCAATATTAGGTACATTAATTATTGTCATAACATCAGAAATTCCAAGATTGCTAGGATTTTCTTATCTTATTCCTGCGCAATTTAATCAGATTCTGTTCGGATTAATTTTGGTTTTAACAATGATATACAGACCACAAGGTTTACTAAAAGAAAAATAATGTCCATATTATATACAAAAAACTTAAGAAAAGAATTTGGTGGCGTTATAGCCATATCAGATTTGGACATAAATATAGAAAAAAATAAAATTACGGGGGTAATAGGACCGAATGGAGCCGGCAAGACCACATTGTTTAATATAATCAGTGGTTTCGATGACCCAACAGAAGGTTTTATATTTTTTAAAGGACAGGACATTACCCGTAAAAAACCTCATAAGATAACAAGGCTGGGGATAGCCCGAACATTTCAAAATATACGACTATTTAAGGATATGTCAGTTTTGGATAATGTAAAAATAGGGAGACATTTTAAAGGCACACATCTTCCCGGTCCAATAAATAAATTATTCTTAATGTCCGGTATAAAAAATGAGGAAAAAGACATCCAGCAAAAATCAGAGTACTGGTTAGACTATTTCAATTTATCTGACTTCAAAGGTTATAAGGCTAAAGATTTACCGTATGGTAAACAAAAAGAACTGGAAATAGCCAGAGCTATGGCAACCGAACCATATATTTTATTTTTGGACGAACCGGCTGCCGGTTTAAACCATACAGAGACAGAACACCTTATGTCTATTATTATTAAGTTACAAAAACTTGATGTAACAATAGTAATTATAGAGCATGACATGAAACTGATCATGGGCATATGTAATAATATTGTCGTTCTAAATTACGGTCAAAAAATTGCTGAAGGTACTCCACGTGAAATTCAAAAAAATATACAGGTTATAGAAGCATATTTAGGGAAAGAAAATGACTGATAAATTGCGAATAGACAACATGACGGTTAATTATGGCCAAACTAAAATTCTGGAAAATATTTCCATGCATATTAACAGCAGCGAAATAATATGTTTAATTGGTAGTAACGGTGCCGGCAAATCCACATTATTAAAAGCTATCATGGGCATAATACCACCAGTATACGGCCATATAACTTATAATACAAATATGGACATTACCAAATTGTCCACACATAAAATTGTAGAACTGGGCATATGTCTGGTACCTGAGGGCAGACAGATATTCAGTGAGATGACTATACAGGAAAATCTGGAAATGGGTGCTTTCCTGATAAAAAATAAGAAAAATATCAAAACTTTACTGGACAGGAATTATGAGTTATTTCCAGTTCTTTATGATCGTAGAAAACAAAAAGCAGGCTATTTATCCGGTGGCGAGCAACAAATGCTGGCCATAGGAAGAGCACTTATGAACAGTCCAAAAATATTATTGCTAGATGAGCCGAGCCTTGGACTCGCTCCATTAATGTCCAAAAATATTTTTGACAAAATAAATGAAATCAGGGATATAAACAAGACATCAATTATTCTAATCGAACAAAACGCGAAAATGGCATTAATAATATCTGACAGGGGTTATATATTAGAAAACGGACAAATAACACTTGAAGGGAAATGTTCTACCCTACTTGAAAGTCCACAAATTAAAACGGCATATCTCGGGGGCTGAATAAATATCTTTATCTGAGTAAAAAGTCTTCCAGTTTAACAAATTTATAACCATTTTTAAGAAGTACAGGTATAGCTTCCATTACTCCCTCTGCTGTTTCACTTTCTTTATGGTTCATATGAAGAATGACAATGTCACCTGCAGAAGCTTTCACTAAAGCCTCTTTAACTTGCTCTTTTGAATAAGTAGATCCGGCATCTCCTAATATACTAAAACCTATCGCTTCATATCCCAAACTATGGACAATGTCCAAAGCTACATCATCATAATATGCTGTGCCTGATCTATAGAATTTTGGATTATGTCCGGTATATTCAGAGAGCATTTCACTATTTATCTCAATTTCTGACACAATTTCCGAAGGACTTTCTGTCCCTTTTATACCATAAACACTTCTTCCGGCTACCGAGCATGGTTTATGAAAAGTTCCATGGTTTTCGATCTCAAATAAACTTGTATTGGCGAGCATTAAAAATATTTCTTTATATTTGGTTATCCAGCGTGAATTAATAAATAAAGTAGCTGGTATTTTATTTTTAATCAGGTAATCAATTAAGTCCGAATCATAATTATCATGTGGAGAACCACAGGCATCAAGGCTTAAGGCAATAACTTTTTGATTTGTGTCTAGTTTTGTTTTTATTCCCGGTATATGTTCTCCCCAAAGCAGGGGAACTTTATCTTTATATCTGGATTGAATATATGTCTGTAAAATTTCAATATTGTTTGTTTTTGTAAAAGAAAACGGGCATATAAATAACAAGATTGTTAACAGATAAACTTTAATCGGATATTTATATAACTTTATCGCGAACATTACATTCTGATGTCCTGTAAAATTCAATATACTGATATAATTTTTTTATATGATCAAACTCCCATTTGCCTTTAAACAAAAAAACCAGATTATCGTCTTTGTCTGAAGCCAATTTGGACTTATTCTCGGATTGAAATTTTTCAAATTGTTGTTTATCCGAACTCTTTATCCAGTAAGCGAAAGAAATCTCTACAGGAGAATAATCGCATATTGCAGTGTATTCATTTTCCAGACGAAAACGTACAACATCAAATTGCAATTCTCCGACAGCTCCCAAAAGGAGTTGACCGTCTAATACAGTTTTGAAAAGCTGGACAACACCTTCTTCTGAAAGCTGCATAAGGCCGGTATTTAATTGTTTAGACTTCATAGGGTTTTTATTAATTACTCTGCGAAAAACTTCCGGGGAAAAACTGGGTATACCGGTAAAATTGAGAATCTCACCTTCAGTGAAAGTGTCACCGATCTTTATGAGTCCGGTATCATGAAGACCAACAATATCTCCCGGATATGCTTCTTCTGTAATGGACCGGTTCTGGGCCATAAAAGTCATTGGATTAGAAATTTTCATATCACGACCTAAACGGACATGGAAAACTTTCATACCTCTGTTAAACGTTCCTGAACATATACGCATGAAAGCAATCCGATCGCGATGTTTAGGGTCCATGTTGGCATGAATTTTAAAAACAAGGCCGGTCATTTTTTCGTCATCGGGATGGACTGTTCTTTGCTCGGTATTCATATCTCTCGGATACGGACTCAATTTAATAATATTTTGAAGAAGCTCCAAAACACCAAAATTATTTATGGCACTTCCAAAAAAAACAGGAGTAATCATTCCCTCGAGAAATAACTGGACATCAAACCCCGGAAGTAGATGTTTGATCATTTCCAGGTCTTCGTTAAGTTTGACTGCCAAGTCATCTCCTATCAATTCATTCAGCAATTTTTGTTCTGTAACTTTTGTTACAGCGTCCTTGTCATATCTGGACTGTCCGGGTTTAAACGACAATAATGTCTGATCAGTTATATTGTAGACTCCCTTGAAGGTTTTACCCATACTTACAGGCCAGCTTAAAGGAACAGGTTGAATATTTAATTGTTTCTCTATGTCCTCAAGTAAATCAAAAGGGTTCATACCCTCTCTGTCCAATTTATTCATGAATGTAATAACAGGTATGTTACGCAATCTGCAAACGTCCATAAGTTTTTTTGTACGTTCCTCAACACCTTTGGTTGAATCTATGACCATTAACACAGAATCAACAGCTGTTAATGTCCTGTATGTGTCCTCAGAAAAATCTGCGTGTCCGGGAGTATCCAAAAGATTAATTATGCTACCATTATATTCAAAGCACATTACTGAAGTAGAAACAGAAACACCTCTTTGCTTTTCCAGTTCCATCCAGTCTGATGTGGTATATTTGGCGGCTTTCTTTGCTTTTATAGCCCCGGCCTGTACGATTGCCCCTCCGAATAAAAGAAGTTTTTCTGTTATTGTAGTCTTGCCCGCGTCCGGATGGCTGATAATAGCAAAAGTCCTGCGCTTTTTTATTTCCTCATCTAATTTAGTCATAACGAGCAGGTATTATATCATAAATTTCCCCAAATTTTTGAAACAACCACACAAACTACACGATATTTATGTAGCTAAACTCATAAATGACAAACATGAACTATAAATTAATCGCGCAAAACCATAAAAAAGAAAACTCTTTTCAAAAAGCAGATAAATTTTTTTTATATTTCCAAACCAATTCATTATTTTTCTTGAATGCTTCCGTAAACCTGATAACTTATAACCTTAAAAATACCATGGCTAAATTGATGATAAGAACGGAATATGCTTCACTAATTGAAGGCAACCGCTATTTGCTCGATAACCTGCCTGAAAAAAACGCAGAAATCCTGGCAGCAAAAATAGATACATTCTTTAATAAGACGCAAGAAGCCTATTTTTTATACGAAACAGAAATTTTTGATCTGCTAAATTACAAGCTATTTAATACTAAGGATATAGCCGCACTTTTAATGTTGCTAATCAGAATGAAATCTCCAGCGGGAATCGCGTTATTTGAGTTTTCTACTGCCAGCCTGAAGCTTACCCATAATGATATCGACAGAAATGAAATTTACGCCTTGTGGGAACAACTGGATTCAATAATAGTGCGACTGGAAACGGAAAAAACATGAGACCTAAAATAATTTCAACTTCCTCTCCTGTTTTGGTAAAATTTTCTAATATTTTAAAATATCATGATAAACATTTCTTCAAATTGGTTACTTTACTTATATTTTGGCAAAAATCCAGCATAATTAATAAATTAAAGTTTGGATATAGATTTCTTCCGCTGTTTAATATAACCGATAAATTCAACAGACCTCCAAAAACCAATGCCAAACTTTTTGCTTCAGCCATAGACAATGTCGGCAGTACAGAACTTTCAGAAGAATATATAAAAAATGTTTGCAAAAAATTAAACATTGAAATGATCCAGCTTATGGTTACCAGAAAGGATATTGTATCTGTATTGATGACTCTCTCCCGAACAAAAACAGAGTTTGGTAAACGTCTTTTAAACGAATTCATTAAAAAAATGCATATGACTTACAGGGGTGACTGGCTTGATGAAGCCTTTGATATATGGGAAGAACTGGATGACAGCAAATATATAAGGATCGGCAATGAAATATTAAACTATTACAAAACCCAATTTCCACGGCGCAATCCTCCTGAAAATCCTCCTCCGCCGCCGTTCATACCGTTTATGTAAATTTTCCTCGCACTTGCCTCACTCGACTCAGCTTTCGCTGGTCTTTGTGGATGTCTCTAAGCTCAAACATCGTGCTGTCTGCACTTGTTTTTTCTCGGCATTTGTTGTGTAAAATTTCACTTCGTGAAATTTGGCAGCCCCAGGGGGAATTGACTCTTCCTTCGCTGGCCTCCTGCCAGCTCCTCAGAGCCGGGCATCTCGCTTCCGCACGCTTCCCTGCGTGCTATTCCTCGCACTTGCTCGGCGCTCCATGCCTGTTCAATTCCCTTATTCTAAATTATTTATTGTGGATATAATCTTGTTTTTTCGCGGCATTTGTTGTGCCAAATTTCACTTCGTGAAATTTGGCAGCCCCAGGGGGAATTGAACCCCCGCTTACAGGTTGAAAACCTGGTGTCCTAACCACTAAACGATGGGGCCGCATGTACAAAAAAATGGTGGGCGCTGACAGGATCGAACTGCCGACCTACTGGGTGTAAACCAGTTGCTCTACCAGCTGAGCTAAGCGCCCTCCTACGCGTCTGCGGTCTCTCTTCGCTGAAGCTCCGTTCGTCCGGACGCTTCAGCGGGCTTGCCCGCTGACTATATGTTAAACCCTTTTATCAATCAGCTTTGTTCGCTACAACTACAGCACTACAAAGCCCATAGGTTTCCATGGCAGGAGAAATATAACACGGTTATTTTCCTTCTGTCAATCAATGGGTTATAATACAAATCATGAATATTTTGCTAGCCCAGGAAATACAGCTTCTTGACAAGAAAACCGTTACAAAAACAGGAATACCTTCTCTGGTACTTATGGAGAACGCCGGACGAAGCAGCGCTGAGATTATTTTACAAAAATATCCACGAAACACAGACTTCATTATTATGGCCGGAACAGGCAATAACGGTGGAGACGGACTGGTTATAGCCAGATATTTACTGAACATGGGAAAACAGGTAAGAGTTTATTTAGCCGGAGAAAGGAACAAACTGTCTACGGAAACAAAGCAAAATCTGAATATTTTTTTGAATTGCGGCGGTGAAATAAAATCTGTTAATGAAAAAAATAACAGCGCTTTAAAAAAATCAATGCAAAAAGACTGCATCATAATCGATGCGCTGTTCGGCACCGGGTTTAAAGCACCTGTTAAAGGTCTGTCAGCCAAACTCATTGAATTTATAAATAGCTCGGGGCATCCGGTTGTAAGTATTGATCTGCCTTCTGGAATTGAGGCTGACAGCGGACAATTGGAAAAAACCTGTATTAAAGCTGATACAACCGTTACATTCGGCTATCCTAAATTATGCCATATTCTATATCCGGCCAGAGAAAACTGTGGAGAGATTTATCTGGTCGATATTTCTCTGGACAAGAAGTACGCGACCGCGATCAAGCGTGAACTTATACAAGAGGAAGAATTAACTTTACCGGAAAGAAAACACGACAGCCACAAATATAATTATGGTCATGTGCTGATTGTGGGCGGTAGCAGCGGGATGGAGGGGGCTGTGGTGCTGGCCTGCAAAGCAGCCTCCAGCTCGGGAGCAGGACTGGTTTCCTGCATGATTCCTCAATCTACAAACAACATCATTAAACATCACCTCGTTGAAGATATGTCAATCCCGATTGCAGATAAGAATGGAATGTTTTGCAGTAAATCCATACCGGACATTATCAAGCATATGGAAGAGGGAAAATTCTGCACAATTCTTTGCGGGCCGGGTTTACGTACCAACCTTGACATGGAAATACTTATTCAAAAAATACTAAAAATTAACCTGCCGCTTGTACTGGATGCTGATGCTTTAAACAACCTTGCGAATATAAAAAATTATCATCACCTTATTCATGAAAGAAAACAACCTACTATACTTACACCTCATTTAGGTGAAGCCGCAAAATTATTAAATAATAAAGCTGAAAATATCAAGCCGGATATGGAAAAATACGCCCTGCGACTGGCCCAAAGCACAGGAGCCTATATAGTATTAAAAAGCGCCAACACTCTGATTGCCACACCGCAAAAACAGGTATTCTATACTCCGACAGGCAATCCGGGTATGGCCAAAGCCGGTTCAGGTGACGTTCTAGGCGGAATTATCAGCACTCTCATTTACCGACTTCCGGTTATCGAAGCGTTGAAGCTGGCCGTTTATCTGCACGGACTGGCCGGAGAAATGGCACTAACTTGCCTGGGGGCGGAATGTATGCAAGCGCTGGATCTGATAGATCATATCCCTCATGCCTTTAATGAACTGCAAAAAAGACGAATTCCACAACTTTCATTTATCAGGAAAATATAAATTGCAGCAAAGCTTTCTGAATATAGCATATGAAGAAGCGCTTAAAGCATACGAAAAGGGTGAAGTTCCGGTTGGAGCAGTTCTTGTAAAAAATAACCGGGTTATTGCCAGGGGACATAATCAATACCTTAAAAAAAAATGCGCCATCTATCATGCCGAACAATCCGTAATCCTCAAGGCATGCAAAAAACTGGATAACTGGCGCCTGGACGGCTGTGTTCTTTACAGCAGTCTGGAGCCCTGCCTGATGTGTACAGGAGCAATTATTCAATCTCGAATCGGCAGAATAATCTTTTCAGCTCTGGATGAAAAAGCCGGCTGCATCATTAGCCAGTATTCCATTATTCATGACAAGATACTAGCCACAAATACGCAATATGAATACTTACCCGATGACAGATCTGTGCGGTTATTAAAAAAATTTTTTAAAGAAAAAAGACGAATCTAATTAGGCATCATAGCCACGTTGATGATAATCTGCCCATAATTACTCTCAATAGGTACAACCAGCGCTTCTCCAACCTTCGCAGAATCGTAAATCTCCAGGTTTCTACCCGTAAACATGGTCGGGGCAGAAATATCAAGGTTTTTACCTGCATTGATCAAGATAGAAATTGCGCCACCACAGATCATATTGGCTATCTCGTTAATTGTGGAACTTACCAGATTATCAAAATGGTCCAATTTTTCACTGAGCATACCGCCAGCCAGATTTATCGCGGTTTGCTGGTCCATATCCAGCACTACTCTGCCCTCAACATCACCGGTTACACCGATAAGAGAAGCGCAACCGCGAGTAACAATGGGATTTTTCTGCTTGCCTAATGTGCCTCTGGTCATTTCGATATCAGGGATAATCTCTTTTAATACATTGGTTGTAGCAATAATAAACGGATTAATAAAATCTACATTCATGTGCCGGTATTCCCCTTTTGTAAGTTTATTTTAAATATATACTGTTATAGTAGAATTTACAATATAGTCGTTTGTAAATTGGTGAAAAGTGAATCGTGAAACGAGGGAAGAAGGAAGATTGGAGGGTTGGAGGATCAGAAAAAATCCAAAATTCCAAAAGGGATCATTAAATTCCAAAATCTAAAAAGACCTAGTCATTACGAGGAGTTAAACGACGTAGCCAGCCGTCGCAATGCTATGGCTGGTAAATAATCCACCAAATGTGACAGTGATTGCTTGCCCCACCGTAGCCCCTTAAAACGAAGGAGGGCCACGCTTTGCTCCGGTCGAAATGACGGTATATCCTTGACGCAACTGCGATGAGTGTAATCGCGGAATGGAATGACAGTACAACAAATAGTTTAAAGGGCTTAAATTCCGGGAATAAACAGAATATAATATAAAAGACATTTGTATAGCTGTCATTCCTATGGAAATGGGAATCCAGAGTTTAATAATATTAATATAATTCGGGGGAGACAAATGAAAATACTAAACTATATTATACAGCCGGTTATTTTTGTGATTGCGGTTCCGTGTGGAATCATCACCAGCTGGGTGGGAGTAACCGTTGCGGTTTTCGAAGATATAATTCTGACCATCAAAAAAGAATATGTGGAACACACCAAGTATCCTGAGTGGAGCAAAAAGCAGCTGGCTATACATAAGAACTCCAGGGAAAAAAGCTTAAAGGAACTGGTTTACGCTGACGAAAATATATTGAATGAAGATCTGAAACTGCCCCCTTTGCCGTTGTCTATATTAATGGGAATTTTGTCATCAATAGCGGCCTACCCTATATATTTATTTATGGCTGTAATATACAGCCCGATGAAAATGCATCACTTAATTAATGAAAAGCTTTCTTTTAAAAATAAGCCTATGTTTAAAAAAATAAAAAGAAGCAAACTACCAACGATTATGGTAGTGGAAGACGAAATCGATATGTCCAATTATGTGTGCTCAATAATTGAAAACACTAAAAAATATAATGTGGTCAAGGCATTTAACGGAAAAGACGCGCTGGCTATGATCAAGGCAAACTCAAGATTTATGGGTTATGCCCGAAACAGGATAAAGTGCGTAATCATGGATATAAAAATGCCGGAAATGACCGGGCTGGAGTTTTTGAAGGAACTGAGAAAAAAAGAATACTACCCTACTATTATGCCGGCCATTGTGCTGAGCGCCTATGAGGACGCGGACAAATGGCTGGAAGCAACCAGCACGGACAGCGGTTATGTGTGCCATTACATCAGAAAACCGCTGGACAAGAAACACTTTCTGGAAACCCTGGAAAGAATATTCGCAGGGGAAATGCATTATATGATAGAAGAAACCAGAAAGCAGTCCTATGAGAAGATACATGAGTTGAATCGTGAATCGTGAATGGTGAGAAGTGAAGCGTGAAGCGTGAGAAGTGAAGCGTGAAGGGTGAGAAGTGAAGCGTGAAAAGGGAAACGAGGGGTATGAGATAAGTGATAAGGGGTAAGTAGAAAACCCTAAATCTAAAACGGTGTCACCCTGAGCTTGCTTGCCGCACCGACTTGTCTCGGCGAAGCTTCAGCGAAGACGGAAGCTTTTGCGTAGGCGGGACGAAGGGTGACCAGGCAAGCAATAGTCAGGCTTCGTCAAGCGCAGTATGACATAAATACAAAGCATAAAATTCAAATGAAATCCAAATAACGAATTCTAAAAACAATTAGTAAAAATTGACAGGCAGTATTTATGTAATAGAATATAAAAATGCATGGCAATGATCTGAAAAATCTTCTGGAAAAGCATGGCTGGAAACCTGTAAGGATCCACGGAAGCCATCATGTACTAGAAAAAGATGATCAAATTCTGGTTGTTCCAATTCATGCGTCCAGAGACCTGAAAAAAGGGACGGCCAACGCAATATTAAAGCGGGCCGGGATATGAAATAGAAAGGACTGTTTATGCTGAGCTATCCGGCAAAGATCGTTAGAGACAAAAGAGAAGGCGGCTACAGAGTATCGTTTGTAGACTTCGACAATATCTTCACAGACGGAGAAACATTGGAAGAAGCCATCCATAACGCCGAAGAAGCATTGAATTGTTGTTCCCAATTGCAATGTGAACGAAACAAAAACTTCCCCAGCCCCTCACGGAAAAAAGGCCGGAATATTTATCAGATACATTTAGCACCACCCTTGGCAGTAGCCATAATACTGCGGCATATGAGGGGGAAGCTATCTACGGCCGAGATAGCAAAAAAAACAGGAATCAACGAACAGAGTTACAAACGCCTGGAAAACCCCTGCCAATGTAACCCGACCATCAAAACTTTGGAAAAGATCGCGAAATTCTATAATAAAAACTTAACGGTTGATTTCAAAATGCCCAACCAGAATTAGGCAGCAGGTGTCAGCTTTATTGTAAACGTACTACCGAACCCTACCCGGCTTTCCACGCTAACATAGCCCAGATGTTCCCTGACGATGCGGTGCACGATGGATAGTCCCAGGCCTCTGCCTTTGGTAACATTGGTACTGAAAAACGGCTCAAAGATACGCTCATAGTTTTCGCTGGGTATGCCAACTCCGGTATCGGCTATATCCAACTGGATGTAGGGCTCACCATAATACTCGGCCTTGGAAAAAGTAACGGTCAGCCGGCCGCCTTCGGGCATAGCCTCCACTGCGTTTTTGAATAAATTTATAAAAACTGTTTTGAGGTCCTCAAAATCACCAACGGTCATAAGCCCCGGATAAATATTTTCTTTAATTACCTGAACACCTTTAAAATCAACAGCCGCAAAAGCCGCGTCCAGCACAGCCGACAAATCTAGCGGCACATACTGTTTCTCTCTGGGAGTATATAGCCGGGAAGTGGCATTGATGATATCTTCCATGCGGTTAACATGCTTGATTAACAGTTGCAGTTTTTCCTTTTGTTTGGTCTGGTCCAGATTTTCATCAATTATTTCCTGGGTCTCACCCTTGATAATGGCCAGCGGATGGCGGATTTCGTGGTTGTATTCGCGGATAATAGTGGAAATAGAGGTAATACGCTCGGAACGGGCCAGGTTACGCTCAGCGTCTACCTGTTTTTTCTCGGTTTTCTCGTAATCGGCCTTAATACGCTCGTAGGGACGCATGCGGTCCAGGAACACCTTGACCAGACCGGACAGAGTCTTGAACAGGGCCAGATCATGTTTGTTATAAGCAGCCTGAGAAATGCGCTGATCATAGATAATAAAACCTTCCAGAGCTTCGGGTGTATACAGGGGAATTAACAGGCCCTTTTTGTCAAAGCCCAGTTTCAGGACGCGTTCTCGGATCTCTGCCGGCATATTGCTGATAATTACCGGAACTTTGTTGTTGTTTAAATAATAAATTAACGGGTCTGAAATAGAAAGATCGCCGGTCTTGCCCTGGTCTTTGGTAAGCAAAGTGTAAGACTCGATCTGTTGCAATTTATCAACAGTGGCGATACCAACCATACTTTTTTTAATCTTGATAACATCCTGAATACCTTCGGCCACACCTATGATGATCCGATCCCTTTCATATAAAGGAGATAAAATCTGGGCGATTTTTTCGTAGGTAGCTTCTTTATCGTACCAATCGGAGACCCATTTTT